>JAOPZL010000312.1 GCA_025964175.1 Solirubrobacterales bacterium | reverse complement strand
GGTGGCGGTGGTGGCGCACCGAACCGCCGGTGCCCTGCTGGTGGGTCACCCCGTTGACCGTTTGCGTCTGGGTGCCGCCGCCCTGCTGCTGCATGGTGGCGCCCCCCGACTGCGACTGCGTGCCGCCTGCGCACTGCTGTTGCATGACGCCCCCCGGCTGCGGCGGCGACTGCGACGGCGTGCCGCCGCACTGCTGCTGCTGCATGCCAGCGCCGCCGGACTGCGACTGCGAGCCGCCTCCCTGCTGCTGCATGGCGCCGCTTCCCGACTGCGACTGCGTCACGCCGCCGCTGCTTTGCCATTGCGTGTCACCGTTCTGCACCTGGCTGTCGGCCAGCGCGGCGCCCGGCAACAGCAGCGCGGCGATGGCGGCGAAGGGGACGACCTGCAACTGCTTCCTCATCAGAGGGACTCCTCATATCGATGCGGCCCGTCCGCCACATCGTGCCGCCCCACGCCCCGCGACACCACGAAACCGGCGTGCGCGTGCGTGCTCACACCAGACGCAGGCCCGGCGCCGGTTCGTCCGCTGACCAGATCGCGACGCACACCCGCTTTCGGCGATGTTCGGCTGGGACTCGCAGCGGCGTCTGGCCGAGTTCAAGAACTGGCGGGCGCCGTGACAAGAGAGCGGTAGTCGTTGGGGAGCTGCGACAACACGTCGTCGAACTCCCCGCCCGTCACCGCCTCTGACAGCGTGGCGAAGACCGCACGGATGCCCTTCTCGGCCTGGTCCTCGGGCACAGCAGCGTGCTCAGCGACGCGACGCTTGAACTCAGCGACATCGAACGGCACCGCCTTGGCGGGGCCGGATGACAGCGGAGACTTCAGCTCCTGCGGGAGCTGAGCCGCAAGGTCGTCTGCCTCCCCACTGGTGATCCGGGCGCTCAGCGTCGCCAGCGTCGCGCGCGTGACGGCTTCGGCCTGCTCGCGCTCCCAGCCCGTGCGCTGCGCAACCTTGGAGATGAACTCGTCGTACTGCATGCTGCCTCCGAACCTGCTCGCGGCCTCCAATGCAGGTCATAGGTCACTGGTGATCCCGACCAAGCGCGCTGTTCGCCACTGATCTGCGATCTTCCGCACGAGCGGGCGACGCAGCAGCGTGCGACCAGTCGACACCGCCGCGGTTCCGCTCGCCCGTGCTCGACAGCAGCGCGTCGACCACGTCGGGATCGAACTGCGTGCCCTGGCCGCGTCGGAGCTCGGCGACCGCGAAGTCGTGGCCCGGTGCGCGGCGGTAGGGGCGGTCCGAGATCATGGCCTCGTAGGCGTCGGCCACCGCCAGGATCCGTGCCTCGAGCGGGATGTCGTCCGCCGCGAGCCCGCGCGGGTAGCCACGGCCGTCCGGGCGTTCGTGGTGGGCGAGGACCCAGCTGGAGATGTCCTCCATCCCCGCGGCGGCCACGATGCGTGCGCCCAGCGCGGCGTGCTTGCGCATCTCGTCGAGTTCCTCGTCGGTGAGCTTGTCGGCCTTGTGCAGGATGTGGTCGGGAACACCCAGCTTGCCGATGTCGTGCAGGACGCCCGCAGCGCGGATGCGTTCCAGGCGCCGGGGCGGCAGACCGAGGTGGTGCGCGATGTCCGCACAGAGGCGGCCGACCGTCTGGGAGTGGTCCGCAGTGCCGACATCGCGCAGATCAAGCGCTTCGGCCAGGACGAGGACCGCCTGGAGCTGCTCGGCCGGAGCGTCGTCGCGCACAGCGTCGAGCAGACCGTCGGTGAAGATGACCGTGCGGTCACGGCCCAGGTGCTTGGCTGCGTACATCGCCTGGTCGGCGTGGTCGAGCAGGACCTCAGGGTCGGATCCGTGCTTCGGGAAGGACGCGATGCCCAACGACGCAGACAGTGTCCTGCCGTCCGGGGCATGCATCCGGGATCGGACCGCCCGGCGCAGGCGCTCGGCGACGGCCATCGCGTCGCGCTCGTCGACGCGCGGCAGAATGATCGCGAACTCCTCCCCGCCCACGCGGCTGATCAGGTCGGGCGACCCGAGCTCCTCCCGGCACAGATCGGCGAACTCACCAAGCGCCCGGTCCCCGAACCGGTGCCCGAACGCGTCGTTCAGCGCCTTGAAGCCGTCGATGTCGGCGAGCACGATCGTCACCGGGGTGCCGTGGCCCTCGGCCAGCGTCAGCTCCTGCTCGATCCGCTCCTGGTAGCCACGGCGGTTGGGCAGGCCCGTGAGCATGTCGCGCGTCGCGCGGTCGGCCAGGATCTCGATCAGCCCGTCGGCTCGTGCACGGAGCGTGCTCGTCACCAGACCCAGGGCCACCACCGTGCCGATGACCATGATCCACGCGGCGATGGCGTTGCCTCCGCCGCCCGACAGCGCCAGGGTGACGCCGATCACCACGCTGCTCGCGGCGGTGAACCAGAGCGCCTTCCTCCGGCGCAGGAAGTACCAGGCCTCGACACCCGTCCACGCGTAGAGGATCAGGTACGGGCTCTCCGGACCGCCGGAGAGGCCGACCGCCGCGCTCACCAGCGCGACGCAGTTGAACAGCCCGACGATCAACAGGCGCTCTGACAGGCGCGCCGCCACGATCACGGTCACGAGGCCCGAGACCACCGCGACCACACCGACGATCGCGATGGGCCAGTGTTCGAAAGGCTGAGCCTGGCCGAACGGCAGCGTCATCAAGCCCAGCGCGCCCGAGGCCACGAACAGCAGGCCGAGCAGCCGCCACGAAATGGCAGGAGTAGGGGCGGCGCCGTGAGGACCCATGCCCTGCGTATCGGCAGGGTGACGCACGGCCTCCACCGTCACTGCGCGAATTGGGGGGTGCCGTGCAAGGCTGCTGTGAGGCCGGCGGCGCGGAGGCGGGCGGGGCGTGCGCCCCGCTCAGACGCTTCGCGTGAGCCCGCCGTCGACCCGCAGCGCGGTGCCGGTGACGTAGGCGGCCCGCGTCGAGCACAGGAAGGCCGCGGCGGCGGCCATCTCCTCGACGGTGCCCATCCGGCCGATCGGGATCTCGTCCGCGGCGATCTGCTCGGCCGCCTCCATCGAGCCGCTCAGCCAGACCATCCGCTCGGTCGCGATGCGGCCGGTGAGCAGCGTGTTGAACGTGACGCCGTCGGCGGCGTACGCACGGGCCAGCGTCTTGAGGTGGGCCAGCAGCGCGTTGCGGTGGGCGGTCGAGAGCGCGAGGTTCGCAATCGGCTCGACGACGGAGTTGGAGGAGACGTTGACGATCCGCCCCCAGGCGCGCTCGCGCATCGCCGGCAGCGCCGCCTCGATCAGCGCCACCGGGCTGAGCACGAGCTCGCGGTAGGCCTGCTCCCACTGCTCGCGCGTGAACCCGGTCGGGTCGGGGTTGGACGGCGGGCCGCCGGTGTTCAGCACGAGCACCTCGACCGGACCGCCGAGCGCGCCGGCGACCTCGTCCAGCAGCGACGGGACCCGGTCGAGGTCGCGCGAGTCGAAGACGAACCCGGTCGCGCCGATCTCCCCGGCGGCGGCGTCGATGCGCTCGCGCGACCGCGACGAGATCGCGACGCGCGCGCCCTCGGCGACCAGCTCGGCGGCGATGCCGCGCCCGATCCCCTGCGAGCCGCCGGTGACGAGCGCGACGCGCCCGGTCAGCCCGAGGTCCACGGCTCAGACGAGCTCGGCGTCGAGATCGGGGTCGACGGCCAGCCGACCACACCACAACCCGAAGAGCACCGCGGCGATCAGCGCCCCGAGCCAGTGGACGCCGACGATCACCGCGACCACCGCCGGCAGCCCGACCAGGATCGATCCGATCAGCGCGCCGACGATCGGCAGCGACAGCACCCGAGCCGTGATCGCCGCGCAGGCGACCCACGCGACGGGCCCGGAGATCCAGCCCCAGTCCTCGAAGAAGCTGTGCGGCAGGGCGAGCGCCAGCACGATCGAGACGACGGCGACCGCCGCGAGCTGCACGAGCAGGGACTTCAGCGCCACCGAGCGATCCATGGCGTTGAGAATAGGGCGGACGATGGGCACGGCGAGACTCGAACTCGCGACTTCCACGTTGTAAGCGTGGCGCTCTGACCAACTGAGCTACGCGCCCGGAGGATCCAGCTTAGACCGGTGGATCCAGGGCGCGGTGCACCGCGCGCAGTGCGAAGGCCCGCGCGAAGTCGGTGATGCCGTGCATCAGCGCCCAGATCCCGGCGAAGACGAGCAGGAGGTAGGCCTTGTCGATGAAGAACTGTCCGCTCGTCCAGAACGCGAGGACGATCATCAGCAGGCCAGAGATCAGGCCCAGCCACCACAGCTCGTTGCGGTCCTTCTCGACGAACGCCTGCACGGTCCAGAAGACGCCGACGATGAGGAACAGGAAGCCGAGGATGTCGGCGACCCCGTGGAACGTGCTCTTGGGCTCGATCAGCGACACGATGCCCGCGACGATGAACAGGCCGCCGAACAGGGCCCAGACCCAGCCCAGGCGATCGGCGACCATGGCGATGAAGAGCTGCTGAAGCCCGGAGAGCAGGAACATCAGCCCGATGATCACGCCGACGGTCTTCACCGACGCGTCGTCGAACTGGAGCACGACGAGGGCGATCACCACCCAGGCGGTCCCGCTGACGATCCACAGCCACCAGAGTCCGGTCGCCTTGCGAGCGACGTCGAGGACCACTGCTTCGACCGGCTCGGTCATCTGTTGTTCCCTCCTCAGGGTTCCGGCCACTCTAGACCGATTGCTGGCGGCTCTGGACGCGCGGCAGCGGGCGCGGCATCGTCGGGCTGATCGCGGTCAGGACCTCGATCACCTCGGGGTCGAAGTGGGTGCCCGCGACGCGCTGCAGCTCCGCCACCGCGTGCTCGGGTGAGCGGGCCGGTGCGTGGGCGCGGCCGATGGTCATCGCAGCCCACGCCTCCGACGCTCCGAGGATGCGGCTGGCGAGCGGGATCCGCCGGCCCGCGAGGCCGTGCGGGTAGCCGGAGCCGTCCCACCGCTCCTGGTGGAAGCGCACGATCGCCGCGACGCCCTGCAGCCCCGGGATCTCGGCGAGCAGGTCGCAGCCCCAGCCCGGGTGCTCGGCGACGAGCCGGCCCTGGCCGCCCTCCAGCGGTCCGGGCCGCAGCAGCGGCGCGCTGGGGACCCGCAGCATCCCGACGTTGTGCAGCCGGGCGGCGAGGACGAGCTCCGCGCGCGTTCGCTCGTCGTGGGGCAGCAGGCGGTCGCCGATGCGCGCGGCGATCGCGCTGACCGCGGCGGTGCGGCGGCGGGCGTCGGGCTCCCGCGCGTCCATCGCGGCGCCCAGCCCCTCGACCTGGGCGCGGACGCTCTCCTCGCTCTCGGGCCCGCCCGGGTGGGTGAGCGCGGTAGCGACGAGCTCGGCCAGCGAGCCGAGCAGCTCGAGGTCGCTGAGCCCGAAGTGGCGGTCGGGGTTCGTCGCGCCGACCGAGAGCGCGCCGCGCAGCGCGCGATGGACCATCAGCGGCGCGGCGGCGGCGGTCCCGACCCCGGCGGTCTGGTCGTCGCCGATGCGCGAGCGCAGGCCGGCGTAGTCGCTGATGATCACCGGCTCCACGCGCGACAGGACCATGCCCGCCACGCCCGCCTCGGTGGGCCAGCGCTTCCCGCGCAGGGAGACGCCGGCCTCGCCGGCGACGATCAGGCTCGACGGGTCGTCGGGCGCGCGCATGAGGATGGCGCACAGCTCGACCGCCAGAACGTCGCCGATCATGCCGGCGAGGCGATCGAGGTCGATGGCGCCCAGCCCGGCGATCGGGTCGCGGCGGCGGCGGGTGAAGCGGTCGGCGGCGGGCAGGGGCGTGGGCTGGGAGAGAGGGACGGCCACGTCGATCGGTGTCGGCGCGGGCGGTGTCGAGGGCTCGGGGGCAAGGGCCGGCTCGGGCGTGGGCGAAGCGGCCGACTCGGCGGGCGGGGCATGCTCGGCGGCGGGGGCGTGCTCGGCCGCCGGAGCGTGCGCCG
>JAOPZL010000304.1 GCA_025964175.1 Solirubrobacterales bacterium | reverse complement strand
GCGCGCAGCACGACGGGCGTCCACGCCAGCGCCGCGGCCAGCGCCGGGATCGCCCAGAGCGCGACGGCGCGGTTCCACGAGCCGACCCCGTGCTCGAGCGGGACGGTGAGGGCCGCGGCCAGCGCCGCGCTGCCCGAGAGGACGGCGGTGTAGAGCCCCATCATCGTCCCCGGGCGGTCGTAGTCGTGCTTGATCACCGCGGGCAGCAGGACGTTGGCGACGGCGATCCCGACGCCGGCCAGCAGCGTTCCCGCGAAGAGCGGGGCGACCGCCGGATCCAGCCGCAGCGCCGCGCCCACCGCGAGGACGAGCATGCCGATCAGCAGCGCCGGCTCCTCGCCCACGCGGCGCGCCAGCGCGGGGACCAGCGCGCCGACGACGCAGAAGCACAGGACCGGCAGGGTGGTCAGCAGGCCGGCGCTGGCGCCGGAGAGCCCGACGCCGTCGCGGATGTCGTCCAGAACCGGTCCGACCGACGTGATCGGCGTGCGCAGGTTGAACGCGATCAGCAGGAGCGCGATGCCCAGCCACAACGGGGTCCGGCGGGTCACCGTCCGCTGCTGCGCTTGGTCAGCTCCTCGCCGAGGGCCTTCTCGACGGAGTGGGTCATGACCTGCTGGAAGGCGGAGAGCAGCGCCTCGCTGGCCAGCGGTCGCAGCTGCTCGACCGCGGCGGCCGCGCGAGCCCATCCGGCGGCGTCGCCGGAGGTCTCGATCGGGCGCAGGATGTCGTCGCGGAAGAGGCGGATGAAGGCGTCGGCGACGGCCTGGGAGGAGCGGTTGATCTGCTCGAGGACGGCGAGGGCGTGGTCGACGGGCACGCCGAGCGCGGCGACCGCCTCACCCGCGGCGAGCAGGCGCGGGCTGGGGACCTCGAAGCGGTCGTCGCCCAGCGCGACGATCAGCTGCGCCTTCTCGGCGCGCGCCAGCAACTTGCGGTCGGTGATGGCGAAGCGCGCCGCGAGCTCCTCGCGGGTGACGTACTCCGGGTCCTCGTCGGCGAAGGGCGACAGGACGGAGCCCATGAAGCCGAGCACCTCGCCGCCGGCGCCGTCGGTCTGGGCCAGGAGCCGGCCGATCGCCTTGAGGTTGAAGCCCTCGGCCTGCATCTCGCGGATGAGCTCGAGCCGCGTGATGTGCTCCGCGCCGTAGTAGCCGGTGCGCGCGCGGACGACCGGCGGCTGCAGCAACCCGCGCGACTGGTGTGCGCGGATGTTGCGCACGGTCACGCCGGTGCGCTGGGCGAGCTCGTCGATCGTCAGCTGCTCATCGGCCATCGGACACGACACGGTACCGACAGGTTTAGATGTGCCATCAATCCGTGTAACATCGAACCATGTCTTCCTTCGTGCTGGCCCAGACCGCGGCCGTCTCCGCCCCGGCCGGGGGCGCCGATATCGGGCAGGTGCTGATCGCCTCCGGCGCCGCGACCGTCCTGACCATCGTGATGCTGGTGCTGGCCGTCGGGCACCGCCGGGGCCGCATCCAGTGGGTCGGCCGACTCGCCGACTTCGGCGAGCGCGTGACCGGCCTCCCCGGCTGGGCCGTCGTGCCGTCGGCCATCAGCGGCGTCTCACTGCTGATCGCGCTGTTCGGCATGTACTGGGACATCTCCCTGCACATCGACAACGGGCGCGACGCCGGGCCGCTGGCCAACCCCGCCCACTACTTCATCCTCGCCGGGCTGTTCGGCGTCCTCTTCGCGGCCGTCGCCGCGATCGCCATGCCGCTGGAGCGTCCCGGGCGCACCTCGGTGCGGATCGCGCCCGGCTGGGACGCCCCGATGGGCGGCGTGCTGCTCTTCCTCTGCGCCGCGTTCGCGCTCACCGGGTTCCCGTTGGACGACATCTGGCACCGCCTGTTCGGCCAGGACGTGACCCTGTGGGGCCCGACCCACCTGATGCTCATCGGCGGCGCCTCGCTGGCCACCATCGCCGCGCTCGTCCTCAGCGCCGAGGGCGTCGCCGCGATGCGCGCCTCGCGCGGGACCCGGCGGGCCGAGCTGACGCCGGTCCAGCGCTCCGCCCACGGGCTGCGCACCGGCCTGCTCGCCGGCGGACTGCTCGTCGCGCTCTCGACCTTCCAGGGCGAGTTCGACTTCGGCGTCCCCCAGTTCCGCCTCCTCTTCCACCCGCTGCTGATCGCGCTGGCCGCGGGCATCGCGCTCGTCGTCGCGCGCGTCCACCTCGGGCGCGGCGGCGCGCTGCTGGCCGTCGTCTCGTTCCTGATCCTGCGCGGCATCGTCGCCCTGCTCGTCGGCCCGATCCTCGGGCAGACGACCCCCCACTTCCCGCTGTACATCGTCGAGGCGCTCGTCGTCGAGCTCGTCGCCTGGCGCGTCGGGCGTGACCGACCGCTGCTGCTCGGCGCGCTGTCGGGGCTGGGCATCGGCACGATCGGGCTGACCGCCGAATGGGGCTGGAGCCAGCTGTGGATGCCCGTGCCGTGGCCGTCGCAGCTGATGGGCGAGGCGTACGTGATCGGGACGCTGGTCGCGATCGCCGCCGGGCTGCTCGGAGGCTGGATCGCCGCCGCGGTCACGCCGGCCGTCCCGCTGCCCCGCCACGCCGGCCGCGCCGCCGCCATCTCGTTCGCGGTGATCCTCGCCGCCATCGCCTGGACGCTGCCGTCGACCAGCGGCGACCGCCTCGCCGCCGCCGTCACCCTCCAGGAGCTCGCCCCCGCCCCGCATCGCACCGTCCAGGCGACCGTCCGCCTGGATCCCGGCGATGGCGCCGACGGCGCGCTGTGGTTCACCCAGACGTCGTGGCAGGGCGGCGGCCTCGTCGTGTCCAAGCTGCGGGAGATCGCCCCCGGCGTGTGGCGCACGACCGAGCCGATGCCGGTGTCGGGCGACTGGAAGTCGCTGCTGCGCCTGCACCACGGCAACGTCATCGACGGGCTGCCCGTGTACCTGCCCGCCGACCCGGCGATCCCGGCTGCCGCGGTGCCCGCGAGCGCGAGCTTCGAGCGGACGTTCGCGCTGGACCGCCACATCCTCCAGCGGGAGTCGAAGTCCGGCGTCTCGGGCTGGCTGACGCTCGTGGCCTACCTGACCGTGCTGGCCATCGCGCTGGCGATGGCGGGGGCTCTCGGATGGGGGCTGACGCGGCTGCGCGGGGGGCTGCGAGCCCCGCGGACGGCCGCCGACCGAACGGAGCGCGGCGACCAGGTCCCGCGGGGAGCCTGGCCGGCATGATCGTCCCGCTCGCCCACATGGGGCACGTCCTGATCGACGCCCCGCTCTACGGCGGGCCGGTGATCCTGCTCGCGCTGGCGTGGCTCGTCATCCGCCGGATGGGCGGCATCCAGCCGCGAGCGCGGTCCGGCCCGGGAGACGAGCAGCGCTAGGCAACGCGGTGCTGTCGCGCGCGCAAGGCGCTTGAGGCCGCGGCTCTCAGAGCCTGGCGCGCAGGCGCTCGGCCATGCTCGCCAGCTCGTCCGGGTCGGCGGGCTGGGCGCGGCGGAAGTCGAGGCCGTCGATCTCGTCCAGCGGGACGAGGTGGACGTGCGCGTGCGGGACCTCGAGGCCCACGACGGCGACTCCGACGCGGGCAGCACCCGTCTCGGCCTTGATCGCCCCGGCGACCGGCTGGGCGAAGACGAACAGATCGCCGAGCAGCTCCGGCGGGAGGTCGAAGAGCTCGTCGACCTCCAGCTTGGGGATGACGAGCGTGTGCCCGGCGCGGATCGGGCGCATGTCGAGGAACGCGAGGAAGCGGTCGTCCTCGCGCAGCTTGTGGGCCGGGATATCCCCGGCGATGATCGCACTGAAGATCGACGCCATTGCTGCGAGGCTACCCGCCCATGGACGAGCGACTCCTCCACGCGCTGCACGTGCGCGCCGTGCACCACGCCGAGCTGCATCCCGAGCACGAGCCCCACGTCGTCTTCCAGACGTCGACGATCGGCGCGCTGCTCGACGGCGCCTACGACGGCGACGTCACCGTCGCCGAGGTGCTCGAGCACGGCGACCACGGCCTGGGCACGCTGAACGGGCTCGACGGAGAGCTCGTCGTCGTCGACGGGGTCGCCTTCCGCGCGCGCATCGACGGACGGCTGGAGCGGCTGGGACCCCGGGAGCGCACGCCGTTCGCGGTCGTCATCCCGTTCGCGGCCGACGTCACCGAGGAGCTCGAGGGCCCGCTGACCCTGGCCGAGCTGCTGGCCGAGGCCGACCGCCACCTGCCCGGCGGCGCCGGTCTCGTCCACGCGCTGCGCGTGGACGGCGAGTTCGCCTCCGTCCGCGCGCGATCGGTGCCCCGCCAGCACCCCCCGTACCGGCCGCTGACCGACGTCGTGGCCGAGCAGCACATCTTCGAGCTGACCGACCTCGAGGCGACCCTCGTCGGATTCCGCTTCCCCGTCGACGCGGCGACGCTGAACGTGACGGGCCACCACCTCCACGTCGCCGACGCGGCGCGTGCCCGCGGCGGCCACGTCTTCGACTGCGTCCTGCGCTCGGGCACCCTGCGCATCGACCACTCGTCCGACATCCACGCCGAGCTCCCACCCGGCGTGGAGATCGCGACGACGGTGGCCGAGGCGCAGACCGCGGCGGCCGCCCTGGTGGAGCGCAACCCGAACTAGGGCGCGGGATCAGGGAGCGGTCGGCGCGGTGAGCGGAATCGTGCCGCGGTCGGCGAGGTCGGTCAGCGCCGCGACGTGGATGGCGTCGACGGCCAGCAGGAACAGGCGGTCGCCGATCACTGTCGATCGGCTGATGGAGCCGGGCGCGCGGCCCGCTTCGTCGATCGCGCCGGCCGAGACGTGCAGGCCGATCGCGCCGCTGAAGGCGCTCTGGGTGACCGGGATGACCGCGAGTCGCGTCTTGGGCCACCATAGGAACGCGTGGTGGTCGGACTCCGCCGCCGACCAGCTGCCCAGCCCGAGCGAGCGGGCGGCCAGGCGCGTCGGGCGCGCCGGATCGGAGACGTCGAACAGCGACAGCTGTGTGCCCAGGACGCGGCCCTGGTCGGTCGCGTCCTGGCCGACCCCGAGCAGGCGGCCGTCGCCGATCGGATGCAGGTAGGCCGAGTACCCCAGCAGCGGCAGCTCGCCGACGACGCGCGGCGACGACGGGTCGGTGAGGTCGACGGTGTAGAGCGGATCGGTCTGCTTGAAGGTGACGACGTAGCCGACGTCGCCGATGAAGCGCACGGCCCGGATGCGCTCGTCGGGGCCGAGGCCGCCGACCTGGCCGAGCCGGGCCAGCGCGCCGTCGCGCTCGCGCAGCGTGGTCACCATCGACTCGCGGGCTCCCGTGGAGGCGACGCGCAGCACGCCACGCTCCTGCGAGAGGGCGAACTGGCTCAGCAGCGTGCCGGGGACCGAGCCGCTCGCCGCATACGTCGTCGTGTCGTCCGCGGTCGTGTCGAAGCGGTGGATCGCCGTCGTCTGGGTGCCGATCTGATCCGCGTCGACGGCCGTCGGCGGCTCCCACCGCCGGGTCGCGACGTACAGCGAGCCGGGCGCGGCGTAGACCGTGTCGCCGTCGGTCATCAGCGCGTCGGCGTCGACGGCGGGCAGGCCGCGGTCGACGTCGACGGTCAGGACCGTCAGCAGCCCGGTGCCGCTGAAGGCAGGTGGGCGGCGCACGTGCGTGCACGGGACGAGGCGGCTCTTGCGCGGCGTGGCCAGCCCGCGGCCCGAGAGCGTCGCGGTCGGCACCCAGCCGGAGACGGCGGCGCGCAGCAGCGGCTGGACGGCGTAGCGCGGCGGGGAGCTGACGACGACGCGCGCCGTGGCGCCCGTGAGCCGCGAGTCGACGGGCGAGCCGTCGAAGGTCATCGTCCGCACGACGGCCATCGCGGCGGGGTCGTGGACGTCGACCTCGGCGAGGATCGTGGTCGGCGGGCCGTAGGGCAGGATGGCGATCCCGGGGCCGACGCCGGAGGCTTGGCGGGGCGCGGCCGTCGGGGTCGTCGCGGCGGTGGGTCCGCCCACCGGCTGCGGCAGCCCGATCGGGCCGTCGACGAACCGCTGCGGGCCGGAGGCGATCACCAGCGCGCGCCCGTCGTGGACGAGCAGCTGGTGGCCGGACCCGGGCGGCAGGGCGACCGAGCCGAGGACGCGCGGCCGGTCGGCGGTCGGATCCACCGCGTAGAGGATCCCTCCCGAGATCGCCAGCAGGCGGCCGCCGTCGACCTTCACGGTGTCCGGCTCGTCGACGCCGGCCTCCTGCATGTTCGTCGCGGAGACCTCGGTCGGGGCGGCGGTCGCGGCCGGAGCGACCGCGCCGTCGGTCGTGGTCGTCGGCGAGGCCGAGGTGGGCGCCGGCCTCGTCCCCGGGCGCGTGGCGATCGGCACCGCGCTCGCGTGCGCGGAGGCGTAGCTCACGAGGGTCGGGCAGGAGTCGAAGCGGCGCAGCTTCCCGGCGGCCGCGCCGGCCGGAGCGGCGACGGCGGTGGCGACGAGCGCCGCGAGCACACCCGTCGTGGCGATGACCCGGCCCGGCATGGCCGGCAGGCTATCGCTCACCGCCACCGCGGGCGCGGGTCAGGCGATCCGCGTCAGGGTGGCGGTGGGACCGGTCCCACCGTAGACTCGCGGCCGCCATGGACATGCACCCCGGTGAAGAGATCATCTACAACGGCCATCCCTCGTGGCGGTCCACATGGGCGCTCTACGGACGGGGCCTGCTGATCGCCATCGTGCTGGCGCTCCTGACCGGCGCGGTCACCGCTGTCGCCGACGACGGCGCCAAGTGGGGCCTGGCCGTGCTCATCGGGGTCGTCGTCATCTGCCTGACGATCCTCGTCGGCTTCATCCACCGCTTCTTCACGATCTTCACGATCACGACGCAGCGGCTGCGCATCCAGCGCGGCATCATCGCCCGCAAGGTCCAGCAGACCCGCATCGAACGGGTCCAGAACGTCAACACCCAGCAGGGCGTGCTCGAGCGCATCCTGCGAGTCGGCTCCGTCGACTTCGACACCGCCGGCAGCGACGAGTCGAACTTCCGCTTCGACGGCGTCAACAGCCCCGAGGACATCGTGATCGCCGTGGACCGCGCCCAGCGCGAGGCGGGCCTGCAGCCCGCCCAGCAGAAGCACCCCGACGGGTTGTAGAGGGCGCAGGGCGCGGTGGGGGCCGCGCGAGAACGGGGGTCCGGGACGTTATGCACCTGGTGGGGGGACAACGTCCCGCACCCCCGACTCGGCCGGCGGGTCGGGATCGGAAGCTGCCCTACACCCGCGTGCCCGTGAAGGCCGACTCGCCGAGCGGACCGGCCTTGACCATCCCCGACAGCGTGTCCCCCGTCACCGTCGCCGTGAAGTCGAGCTCGATCGGCATCGGCTCCTTCGCCGAGATGTGCCAGGCGAGCCGGCCGCCGTCGACCGTGCCGCCGGTGAAGGCCTGGGAGCCGAACGCGCTGTTGGCCTGCCCGGACAGCTCCCCGCCGGCGGTCGAGAGGGTCAACGCGACCGCCTGATCGCCCAACGGCGTCGACATCGTGCAATGCCACTCGCCGTCGACGCCCGCAGCGCCCGCGGGCGGACCGGAGGGCGCGGGGGCGGCGGCGGCGGGCACTT
>JAOPZL010000295.1 GCA_025964175.1 Solirubrobacterales bacterium | reverse complement strand
CGCTGCTAGAACAGTGCCCGTGAGCTTCCACTGGGACGGCGACCATCTCGCCGCCGACCTCGGCCCCGGCGCGCACGCGCTGTTCACCACGCGGCGGGGTGGGGTCTCGGCCGGCGAGTTCGCCTCGCTGGATCTCGGCCGCAGCGATCCCGCGCTCGAGCTCGACGACCCCGCGGCGGTGCGCGAGAACCGCCAGCGTCTGCAGCGCGCGGCCCGCGGCACGACCCGCCTGCGCTTCGTCCGCCAGGTCCACGGCACCGCACTCGTCACCGACGAGGGCGAGCGCGAGCACGACGCCGCGGCGCCGCCCGCCGCCGACGGCCAGCTCACGCGCACCCCCGGGCTCGGGGCCGCGATCCTCGTCGCCGACTGCCTCCCGGTCGCGATCGCCGGACCGACAGGCGTCGCGATGCTCCACGCCGGCTGGCGCGGTCTGGCCGGCGGGATCCTGCGCAACGGGGCGCACGCTCTGGCGGGCGGTGACGACGTCGACGCCCCGCTGCACGCCGTCATCGGCCCGGGCATCGGCGTCTGCTGCTTCGAGGTCGGCGACGAGGTGCGCGCGGCGTTCGCCGACCATCCCGACGCTCACCGCGGCCGCAACCTCGACCTCAAGCTGATCGCCCGGCGCGAGCTGCAGGCCGCGGGGGTCGCCACCGTCGAGGACTGCGGGATGTGCACCCACTGCGAGCCGCAGCTGTTCTTCTCCCACCGCCGCGAGGGCGAGCGCACCGGCCGTCAGGGAGGGGTCGCATGGCTGAGCTGATCCGCGGCCTCGATCCCGAGGTCATCCGCACGAACCTGGAGGAGATCCAGGCCGAGGTCGGGCCGGGCACGCAGGTCCTCGCCGCCACCAAGTACGTCGCGCCCGAGGAGATGCACGCGCTGATCGAGGCGGGCGTCACGCTGCTGGGGGAGAACCGCGCGCAGGACCTCGTGGCCAAGCACGCCGAGCACCCCGAACCGACGTGGGACTTCATCGGGCAGCTGCAGAGCCGCAAGGTCAAGCAGATCCTCCCGCTCGTGCGCTACGTCCACTCGGTCGGCAGCGACTCCGTGCTCGAGCAGCTGAAGACCCACGGCACGCCCGAGACGCAGGTCCTCGTCCAGGTCAACGTCGCCCGCGAGGAGGGCAAGGCGGGCGTCCATCCCGAGGACCTCGCCGACTTCATCGACCGCTGCACGGTGACCGTTGTCGGCCTGATGACCATGCCGCCGCTGGCGGAGAAGGCCGACGACAACCGCCGCTGGTTCGCCGCCCTGGCGGATCTGGCGGGCCATCACGGGCTGCGCGAGCTCTCGATGGGCACGACGCAGGACTACGCGGTCGCCGCACAGGAAGGTGCAACGATCGTGCGAGTGGGGACACGGCTCTACACTCCTCGCTAGCAGGGATTTCCCCTGCAAGCCCGAAAGGGTGGATCCCCATGGCCTTCCGTGATTCCTGGCATAGCGCGCTCGTCTACTTCGGCCTGGCCGAGGAGAGAGACGGGCGCGAGCCCATCGACGACGACGTCGATCCCCGTGAGCCAGAGGCCGAGATCGAGGAGCGCTACCGCGACCGTCCCAACGTTCGCCGCATGCCCTCCTCGCGCCGCCGCTCGCGTGACGACTTCGACGACATCTTCGCCGACGACGAGCCCGCGGGCCGCCCGACGACCGTGCTGCGCCCGGTCGGCGGACGCGGCGGCAACGGGCGCTCCAACGACGTCCGCGTGCACCTCGTCGTCCCCAAGTCGTTCAACGACGCCCAGCAGGTCGCCGACAAGTTCAAGGACTCGATCCCGGTGATCCTGAACCTGCAGGGCGTCGAGACCGACCTCGCCAAGCGCCTCATCGACTTCGCCAGCGGCCTGACCTACGCGCTTGACGGCGGCATGCAGCGGATCGCCGACAAGGTGTTCATGCTCACACCGCGCAACGTCGAGATCTCGGCCGAGGAGCGCGCGCGCCTCATCGAGAAGGGCTTCTTCAACCAGTCCTAGGGGTGGCGTTCGCGTGCCCCGCCTAGACTGAGGATCCGAATGATCGGGATCGTTGGCGCTGGGAACATGGCGGGTGCGCTCGCCCGCGGCTGGGGTGAGCCGGTATTGGCCACCGACGGTGGGTCGGGTCGCGCGCGGATGCTGGTCGACGAGATCGGCGGCGAGTCGCTGGGCACCGACAACGCGGAGCTGTTCCGCCGGTCGGACACGATCATCCTGGGCCACAAGCCCTACCAGCTGGAGCAGGTCGCCGACCACGTCGACGGCGCGGGCAAGACCGTCATCTCGGTCCTCGGCGCCACCACCCTGCAGCAGCTGCAGGAGGCCTACCCGGACTCCACCGTCATCCGCGCGATGCCGAACACGCCGGTCGCCGTGCGCCAGGGCGTGACGGTGATCGCGCAGGGCGGCGAGAGCGCGGTCGAGCTCTTCGAGCGCGTCGGCGCGGTCTTCGTCCTCCCCGAGTCCCAGCTCGAGGTCGCCACCGCGGCGATGGGCGTCACGCCCGCGTTCGTCGCCCTCATCGTCGAGGCGACCGTCGACGCCGCGGTCCGCAGCGGGCTCAAGGCCGACCTCGCCTCCGAGATCTTCCTCAAGGCCGTGGCCGGCTCGGCCGAGCTGCTGCTGGCCCGCGGTGGCGACACGCTCGCGGTCCGCCGCGAGGTCACCTCGCCCGGCGGCTCCACCGCCCGGGGCCTGGCGGCGCTGGAGCGCAACGGCGTGCGCGTCGCGTTCGACGATGCGATGTCGGCGGTGATCGGCCGATGAACCCGGTCATGGCCGCCATCACCCGTGGAGACGTCGCCGACTACGTCGCGGACTTCTTCTACGTCTACTCGCTCCTGATCCTCGCCTACATCGTGCTGTCGCTCGTGTACGCGTTCGCGCGGGTCCCGTACAGCGTCTGGCTGAACCGCATCTTCGAGTTCCTGCGCGCGGTCGCCGAGCCGCTCCTCGCTCCCTTCCGCCGCCTCATCCCGAGCTTCGGCGCCTTCGACATCAGCCCGATCGTGGCGTTGATCGTGCTGTCGATCGTCAGCAGGATCGTCGTCGGGATCATCCGCGGGTGACCCGCGGCGCCGCATGGACGCGTGCGCTGCTCGTGGTCGCCGGCGTGCTCGTCGTCGACCAGGTCAGCAAGGCGCTGGTCCGCACCGACATCACGTCGGGTGACTCGGTCCGCGTCACCTCGTTCTTCCACCTCGTCAACACGCGCAACACCGGCATCGCCTTCGGCGGCCTGGGTGGGACGTGGCTGGTCGGCGTGCTCGTCGTGATCGCCCTGATCGGCATCGTCGCCGTCTTCAACAGCTACGCGACGCGGCGCCTGGCGTGGCTGCCCGCCGGCCTGCTGCTCGGCGGCGCGCTGGGCAACATCATCGACCGCGTGCACGACTCGGGCGTCACCGACTTCCTGAAGTTCCCGCACTGGCCGCAGTTCAACATCGCCGACGTCGCGATCACGATCGGCGTGCTGTCGCTGTTCTTCGTGATCGACGACTCCGAGAAGTCCCGCAAGACCGCGGGGAAGAGCGCCGAGACCGACTCGGGCGAGGAGCTGGCGTGAACGTCGAGATCGCCGACGCGCAGGCCGGGCTGCGCCTGGACCTCGCCCTGGCCGAGCTGCTCGGCTCCCGCTCGCGCGCGGGCCGGCTCATCGACGCCGGTCAGGTGACCGTCGACGGGACCGTCCGTCCCAAGCGCCACGTCGTGAGCGCGGGCGAGCGGGTCGAGGTCGCCGAGCAGGAGCGCACCGAGGTGCCCGAGGGCGACCCCGACGTCGTCTTCGCCGTCGCCTACGAGGACGATCACGTGCTCGTCGTCGACAAGCCGGCCGGCCTCGTCGTCCACCCGGCCGCCGGCCACTGGACCGGCACGCTCTCCCAGGGCCTCGTCGCGCGCGGGATGACCACCGACCGCGGTGGGATCGTGCATCGCCTGGACCGCGACACGAGCGGGCTGCTGCTCGCCGCCAAGGACGACGAGACGCTGCGCGCGCTGCAGGAGGCGCTGCGCGAGCGCGACGTCGAGCGCGAGTACCTGGCCCTCGTCCAGGGGCGGCCGCCGTCGCGCACGGGGACGATCGACGCGCCGATCGGCCGCGACCGCCGCGATCGCACGAAGCACTCGACCGACACCGACAACCCACGCGACGCGGTCACCTACTTCGAGATCGTGCAGGCCCTGCCCGCCACCACGCTGCTGCGCGTGCGTCTGGAGACCGGCCGCACCCACCAGATCCGCGTGCACCTCGAGGCGATCGGCCATCCGGTCCTCGGCGATCCGCTCTACAACCCCTCCGCCGGGGGTGCCGCCCTCGGCCTGCAGCGCCAGTTCCTGCACGCCGCGCGCCTCGCGTTCGACCATCCGGCGACGGGCGAGCGCATCGAGGTCGAGTCGCCGCTGCCCGCCGATCTCGCCGGCGCGCTCGGGTCCGCTCACTAACCTGGGAGGCCGTGGCCGTCCAACGCATCGGAGTGGTGCTCCACCCGCGCAACGACGTGTCCGGTGCCGCCGCCGTCGTCCACGGCTGGGGGCTGCGCCACGGCGTCGAGGTGGTCGTGCGCGACGAGGATCGCCACCGCTTGGCGCCCGACGTCACCAGCATGCCGGAGCGGGACCTGGCCGACTGCGTCGACGGGCTCATCAGCCTGGGCGGTGACGGCACGATGCTGGGCGCGCTGCGCCTGGTGGCCCGGCGGCCGGTCCCGATCCTCGGCGTCAACCTCGGCAACGTCGGCTTCCTGGCCGAGATCGACGTCGACGACCTCTCCGGGGCCCTGGACCGCCTGCGCGCCGGTACCTACACCCTGGAGCCGCACGCGGCGCTGCACGTCCGGACGGCCAACCTCGACACGATGGTCTTCAACGACGTCGCGATCGCCCGCGTCCCCGGCTCGGGACCGCTGCGCGCGACGCTGACCGTCGACGGCCGCCGCTACGGCTACCTGCGCTGCGACGCGGTGATCGTCGCCACGCCGACCGGCTCGACCGCCTACAGCTACGCGGCGGGCGGCCCGGTCGTCTCGCCCGCGGCGATCGGCATGCTCGTCACGCCCGCCTCGCCGATGAACGGCATCAGCCGCCCGATCGTCCTGGGCGGCGACGAGCAGCTCAGCCTGGAGCTGATCGACGGCGCCGGCCGCCCGGCGCTGGAGCTCGACGGCGCCCTCGGCGGCCCGCTCGAGGTCGGCGATCAGGTGAGCGTCTCGCTCGTCCGCGAAGCCGGTCTCGTCGTCCGCCTGGACGCCTCCGCCCACCACACGCGCAACCGCGTGGAGCTCAGCCTGCGCGACCTGCCGCTGCTGCCCGACGAGCTCAGCGAGCTGCTGCCCCCGCGCGAGGGCCGGTGGGCGCGCGGTGGCTACAATGACAAGCCTTAGGGTCGCCCAAGGTCTCCACCGCCCATGTGCCTGAACGTGGGTCTGACCGGACGGCGGCGAACCACACACATAGAAGGAATCGCACATGGCCGAAGAAATCGGGCTTCGCGAGCTCCTGGAGGCCGGGGTTCACTTCGGTCACCAGACGCGCCGTTGGAACCCCAAGATGCGTCGCTTCATCCACGGTGAGCGCGACGGCATCTACATCATCGACCTGCTCAAGACGCAGGTGCTCCTCGAGAACGCACAGGAGTTCGCCTCCCAGGTCGCCCATCGCGGCGGCACCGTTCTGTTCGTCGGCACCAAGAAGCAGGCCCGCGACTCCATCAAGGAGATCGCCGAGGCGGCCGGTCAGCCGTACGTCAACCAGCGCTGGCTCGGTGGCCTGCTCACCAACTTCCAGACGATCTCGCTGCGCATCAAGCGCCTCCACGACCTCGAGCGCTACGAGCGCGAGGGTCAGCTGGCGCTGCTGCCGACGCGTGAGCGTCTCTCGGCGATGGCCGACCTGACCAAGCTCCGCGCGAACCTCGGCGGCGTGAAGAACATGCAGCGCCCGCCGGACGCCATGTTCGTGGTCGACCTCAAGACCGAGGCGATCGCGGTCAAGGAGGCCCAGCGCCTCCGCATCCCGATCATGGGCCTGGTCGACACCAACTGCGACCCGGACGGCATCGAGTACGTCATCCCGGGCAACGACGACGCGATCAAGTCGTGCGCGCTGATCACCCGCGGCATCGGCGACGTCGTGTCCGTCGGACACCAGACGTTCCGGGCCGAGGAGGAGCGCGCTCGGGCCGAGCTCGAGGAGAAGCAGCGCCGCGAGCAGGAGGAGCGTCAGCGCAAGGAGCAGGAGGAGCGCTCCAAGCGTGAGGCCGAGCAGGCCGCGCAGCGCGCCGCCGAGCTCGCCGCCCGCGAGGCCGCCAAGGCCCAGGCGCAGGGCGCTCCGGCTCCGGCTCAGGCCGCCGCCGCGACCACGCAGACCGCCCCGAACCAGACCCGCGACCAGGCCGAGGCCGAAGTCGCGCAGGCCGTCGCCGAGAAGGGCACGCCGAACCCGGACCCCGTCGTCACGCAGGAGGCCGACCGCGAGAAGGCGGCCAACGCGCGCAAGGCCGGCGGTCCGCGCAAGGCGCAGGACCCGCAGGTCGCTCCGGTCGCCGAGGCCGGGGAGCCGATCACGAACGAGGACGTCAAGGAGGCCGTGGCCGCTGCCGCGCCCGCCGAGACGTCCGCCCCTGAGGCCGAGAAGCCCGCCGCCGAGGCTGCGACATCGGCTGACGCCCCGACCAACGGCGGCCCGGTCGCCGACGAGGCTCCCGCCGCCGATGAGGCTCCCGCCGTCGAGGCCGCGGCCGAGACCGCCACGGAGGAGTCGAAGTGACTGAAGTGACCATCACCGCCAAGGACGTCAAGGCGCTTCGCGACCGCACGGGCGCGGGGATGATGGACTGCAAGAAGGCCCTGACCGAGTCCAACGGGGACGTCGAGAAGGCCATCGAGATCCTGCGCGTCAAACAGGGCAAGCGGATCGAGGATCGCGGCGAGCGCGTCCCGACCGAGGGCACCGTGCAGACCTACATCCACTCCAACGGCAAGGTCGGCGTCCTCGTCGAGGTCGACACGGAGACGGACTTCGTGGCGCGCAACGAGGAGCTCATCGCGTTCGCCCGCGACATCGCCCTGCACATCGCGGCCGCCGCGCCCGAGTACGTCTCGCAGGACGAGGTCGACGAGGATCGCAAGCAGGCCGAACTGCGCGTGTACGAGCAGGAGGCGGCCGACAAGCCCGAGAACGTGCGGGCCAAGATCGCCGAGGGCAAGCTGCGCAAGTGGTACGAGACGGTCGTGCTGCTCGACCAGCCGCACGTCAACGGCGACAAGTACGACGGCAAGACGATCAGCCAGCTCCTGGACGAGGTCCGCTCCAAGACCGGCGAGAACGTGATCATCTGGCGCTTCGCGCGCTTCGCCGTCGGCTCCTAAGTGGAAGAGCCGCCCGCCTTTCGCCGGATCCTGCTGAAGCTGTCGGGGGAGTCCCTCATGGGCTCCCTCGAGTACGGCACGGATCCCGAGCGACTGATCGCCATCGCCAAGCAGATCGCCCGCGTGCACGCACGCGGCGTCGAGATCGGCGTGGTGGTCGGGGCGGGCAACATCTACCGGGGGATGAAGGGCGCGGCGGCCGGCATGGATCGCGCGACCGCCGACTACATGGGGATGCTGGCCACCGTGCTCAACGCGCTGGCCCTGCAGGACGCGCTCGAGAAGCAGGGCGTCCAGACCCGCGTGCAGTCGGCGATCGACATCCAGGAGGTCGCCGAGCCCTACATCCGCCGCCGGGCGATGCGTCACCTCGAGAAGCACCGCGTGGTGATCTTTGCGGCCGGCACCGGAAACCCGTTCTTCACCACCGACACCGCGGCGGCGCTGCGGGCGATCGAGGTCCACGCCGAGGCCATCCTGATGGCCAAGAACGGGGTCGAGGGCGTCTACACGTCCGACCCCCGCGAGGATCCCGACGCGGAGTTCATCCCGCAGATCACGCACATGGAGGCGATCAGCCGCCAGTTGCGGGTGATGGACGCCACCGCGCTGACCCTGTGCATGGAGAACGTGCTTCCGATCTACGTGTTCAACATGGACGACGAGCGCAACATCGACCGGATAGTGTCCGGCGAGCGCGTGGGAACTCTGGTGACGACATGAGCGAGCTGATCGACGAGCTTCTCGCCGACGCTGCCGATCGCATGGGCAAGTCGGTCGAGGCCACCAAGCACGACTTCGGGACGGTGCGCACCGGGCGCGCGAACCCGTCGCTGCTCGACCGCATCGTGGTCGATTACTACGGCTCGGTCACGCCGCTGAAGCAACTGGCCACCGTGTCGGCTCCCGAGGCGCGCCTGCTGACCATCCAGCCGTACGACAAGTCCTCGATCAAGGCGATCGAGAAGGCGATCAACGAGTCCGACATCGGGCTGAACCCCGGCAACGACGGCAACGTCGTGCGCCTGGTGCTGCCCGAGCTGACCGAGGAGCGCCGCAAGGACCTCGTGAAGGTCGTGCGCAACATCACCGAAGAGGGCCGCATCAAGGTCCGCAACGTGCGCCGCGACGTCATGCAGGACCTGCGCGAGCTCAAGGAGGCCGGCGATGTCGGCTCCGACGAGGAGCACCGCGCCGAGACCGAGCTGCAGAAGGCGACCGACGCACGGATCGCCGAGCTCGACGCGCTGCTGAAGGCCAAGGAAGTCGAGATCCTGGAAGTCTGATGGCGGAGCCGCCTTCTGGGGCGCGCTACGTCGCCATCATCACCGACGGGAACGGGCGCTGGGCCCAGGCCCGTGGCCTGCCCGTCATCGAGGGCCACCGCGCGGGTGCCGACGTCGTGAAGGCGCGCCTGCGCGACGCCGTCGATCTCGGCGTGCGCGAGCTCACCGTCTACTCGTTCTCCACGGAGAACTGGTCGCGCTCGCCCGAGGAGGTCAACGGGCTGATGGCGATGTTCGTGGAGCGCATCGAGGGGGAGACCCCGGAGCTGCACGCGGAGGGCGTGAAGATGCGCTTCCTCGGACGGCGCGAGGGCGTGCGGCCCGACCTGATCGAGCGGATGGAGCGCGCGGAGGCGCTGACCGCCGACAACGACCGCATCACGCTGTTCGTCGCCTTCAACTACGGCGGGCGGGCCGAGATCGTCGACGCCGCCGCCCGGTTCGAGGGGGGCAGCGAGGCCGACTTCGCCAAGCTCCTGTACGCGCCGGAGATGCACGAGCCCGACATCGTCATCCGCACGAGCGGCGAGCAGCGGCTCAGCAACTTCCTGCTGTGGCAGGCGGCGTACTCCGAGCTCGTCTTCCGCGACGAGCTGTGGCCGGACTTCGACCGCGCCGCCTTCGAGGCGTCCCTGGCCGAACTCTCCCAGCGCCAACGCCGCTTCGGCGGGCGCTGATGCCGATCCCGCGCCGGCCGGCCTCCCGGCGCCGAGCCGACCGCGCGCGGCGGCGCAACTCGGGCTCCGACCTCGGGGCGCGGATCATCGTCGCGGTCCCGGCGATCATCGTCGCGCTGTTCGTCGTCGCGCGCGGCGGGTGGGTCTTCACCATCGCGCTGATCGTCCTCGGCATCGCCTGCATGGGCGAGCTGTTCACGATGCTGCGCAACGGCAACCCGGTTCGCCTGGGCGGGTTCCTGGGCCTCACGGGGATGCTCGTGGCGGCGCAGATCGGCGGGCCGTCATCGGTGCTGCTGGCGATGGTCGCCGCGGTGCCGGTCATCTTCCTGCTGGGCCTGTCGCAGCCGAAGCTCGGCGCGCCGGGGCTGTCGGTCACCGTGCTGGGGCTGGTGTGGATCGGCCTGCCGCTGGCCCACGCCGTCCTGCTGCGCGACCTGCCGCACGGCAACGCGATCGTCATCGACGTGCTCGTCGGCACCTTCGTCGGTGACACGGGCGCCTACCTCGGCGGCCGCGCGTTCGGCCGCCGGCCGCTGGCGCCGTCGATCTCGCCCAACAAGACGGTCGAGGGCTGGCTCATCGGCCTGGTCGCCGCCGTTCTCGGCGTCTTCGCCGCCGGCTTCTACCAGGACTGGCTGTCCGGGCCGCAGGCGCTGCTGCTCGGGCTGGCGGTGGCGATCGTCGCACCGATCGGCGACCTGTTCGAGTCCTACGTCAAGCGCGACGCGGGGGTCAAGGACTCCGGCACGCTCTTCGGCGCCCACGGCGGCGCCCTGGACCGCCTGGACGCGGTGCTGTTCGCCGCGGTTGCCGGGTACTGGGTCTGGCAGGCGATGCTCTGATGATCGACCCCGCCGACGCCTGCCTCCTGCTGGGCGCGATGCGCGACGCCGAGGACCTCGGCGCGCCGCTGTACGCCGCGGCGCTCGCCGGCCGGCTCGGGCTGGACCTGCTCGTGGTGACCGACGCCCTGGCGGAGCTGGAGCAGGTCGGCCTCGTGCTGCCCGAGCTCGAGAGCCAGCCGCCGCTGCTGCTGACCGCCGGGCGCCAGTACCTGGAGCGCGGGGGCGTAATCGACGACGAGGCGCTCGCGTTCCTCGCGCTGGTCATCGACGACCTCGCGGCGCGGCGCGCACTGCTGATCGGCGGGCGCGTCCTGGTCGCCGACTTCCGCGAGGCGGTCTCCGAGGGGCGCACGCTGGAGCACGCGCAGGCCCTCGTCCCGCCCGCGTTCGCGCCGGCCATCGGGGAGGGCGACGCGCTGGACCTGTTCGCCTGCTCCATCGCGCTGATGGCGCGGCTGTCGGCCGACGAGCCGGCGGCGTGCGTGGGCGAGGAGATCGTCGCGGTCGGGCTGCTGGACGAGGCGCGCAGCTGGATCGAGGCCGAGCGCGATCGGGACGCGCTGACCGAGGACGAGGCCGACAACGCGACGAACGAGCTGCGCGCGCTCTTCGACCTCTTCTCCGATGACGACGTGCTCGAGCTCTTCACGATGCGCGAGCCGTCCGACGCGGCCGTCGCCGGCCACCGCCCCGACGCCGCGGCGCGCGGGATCGTCGATCAGCGCCTGGAGGCGTGGTTCGTCGCGTTCGGCGGCGTTGCGGTCACCGGGCACCTGCGGCCGCGGGAGTAGACGGTCATCACGCAGCGGTGACCGCGTCAGCCAGGACCTCGGCGGCGCGCTCGCAGTCCGCGCGCGACACGTCCAGGTGCGTGACCGCGCGGACGGTGCGGTGGGCGAAGGCCATCACCGCGACGTCCCGCGCCGCGGCGCGCGCGACGACCGTGGCGGCGTCGGGCGCGCCCTCGTCGAGGCGGAAGACGACGATGTTCGTCTCGACCGCCGTCGCGTCCAGCACCACCCCGGCCGCTGCCGCCAGGCGGTCGGCGATGAGCCGCGCGTGTGCGTGGTCGTGCGCCAGGCGCTCCACGTGGTGGTCCAGCGCGTAGCTGCCGGCCGCGGCGAGGATGCCCGACTGGCGCAGCGCGCCGCCGAGCATGCGCCGGTAGCGGCGCAGCGGCGCCATCAGCTCGGCCGCGCCGGCCAGGACGGAGCCGACCGGGCAGCCCAGCCCCTTGGACAGCGCGATCGAGACGAGGTCGAAGGGCGCGGCGAGCGCGGCCGGCTCCTCGCCCCGTGCGACCGCGGCGTTCAGCAGTCGCGCACCGTCGAGGTAGGTCGCGACGCCGGCCTCCCGCGCGACGGCGATCACGCCCTCGAGCACCGGGCGATCCCAGACGAGCCCGCCCATGCGGTTCTGGGTGTCCTCGACCTCGACGAGCGTCGTCGGCGCCTGCACCAGGTGGCCGCGCGGGCGGATCGCCGCCGCGAGCTCGGCCGGGAGGAAGCGGCCGTCGGTGCCGATCTCGGTGAACTGCACGCCGGCGATCGCCGCGCCCGCGCCGGTCTCGTGCCAGACCGCGTGGGACTCGCGGCCGACGATCACGTCGTCGCCGGGCGCGGTGAAGAGCTTCAGCGCGAGCTGGTTGGCCATGTGGCCGGAGGGGACGAAGAGCGCCGCCTCGTGGCCGAGCAGCGCCGCGACGCGCTCCTGCAGCGCGTTGACCGACGGGTCCTCCCCGAACTGGTCGTCGCCCACGGGCGCGTGGGCCATCGCGGCGCGCATCGCGTCGGTGGGCCGGGTGACGGTGTCGGAGCGCAGGTCGATCACGGGCGGGATGCTACGTCGCGCACAACGGTGCACCCGCGACGAGATCGGCACCGGCGCCGCCTTCCGCAGCGCCCCGGCCACCGCTCTGGCCCGCCTCGCCATCGAGCCCGGCCCGCCGCCCGCGCTGCTCGCGCCGCTCGCGGATCTCGCAATCCTGATCCTGCGTTGAGGTGCGGCCCTACCCTGAGTCGGGCATGCCCCGCCGCCTGCTCATCCTCGGTTCGACCGGCTCGATCGGCACCCAGGCGCTCGACATCCTGCAGCAGTCCGACGAGTTCGAGCTCGTCGGGCTCAGTGCCGAGCGCAATTGGGAGCAGCTCGTCGAGCAGGCATCGCGCCTGAACGTCAAGCGCATCGCGGTGGCCGATCGCGATGCCGGCGCGCGCGCCTCCGAGGCCTGGACCGGGGGTGAGGTGCTCGTCGGACCCGAGGGGCTCGTCGAGCTCGTCGTGACCTCCGGAGCCGACCTCGTCCTCAACGCGCTCGTCGGCTCGGCCGGCCTGGGCCCGACGGTCGCGACGCTGGGGGAGGGCATCGACCTCGCGCTGGCCAACAAGGAGTCCCTGGTCGTCGGCGGCGAGCTCGTCACCGCGCTGGCCGAGGCCACCGGCGCCGCGCTGATCCCCGTCGACTCCGAGCACACCGCGCTGCACCAGCTGATGGCGGGGCTGCCGATCGGCGCGGTCGAGCGGCTCGTCATCACCGCCTCGGGCGGTCCGTTTCGCGGCCGCACCCGGGCCCAGCTCGCCGACGTGACGGTCGACGAGGCGCTGAAGCACCCGACGTGGGCGATGGGCGGCAAGATCACCATCGACTCCGCGACCCTGATGAACAAGGGCCTCGAGGTGATGGAGGCCCACCACCTCTTCGGCACGCCGTACGAGCAGATCGACGTCGTCGTGCACCCGCAGTCGATCGTCCACGGGCTCGTCGACCTCGTCGACGGCGCCTCGCTCGCGCACCTCGGCCACCCCGACATGCGCATCGCGATCGCCTACGCGCTGCACCACCCGGATCTCGCCCCGCTGCCCTCGCGCCGCCTGCGCCTGGAGGAGGTCGGCCAGCTCACCTTCGAGCCCGTCGACCTCGACGCCTTCCCGTGCCTGCGCCTGGCCCGCGACGCCGCGGTCGCCGGCGGCACCGCGCCGTGCGTGCTCAACGCCGCCAACGAGATCGCCGTCCACGCCTTCCTCGAGGACCGGCTCCCGTTCCTCGGCATCCCGGCGGTCATCTACGAGACGCTGTCGTCGCTGGGCTCTCAGCGGGTGCGCGCCTTCGAGTCCCTGTACGAAGCCGATCGCGAGGCGCGCGAGCTCGCCGCCGAGCTCGTGGAGACGGTTGCGGGCACCACCCGCGCAAGCTCCACGACCTTCGGCGAGAGCCCGAGGGTGGTCGAATGAGCTGGGTCCTGGCCTTCATCGGCTTCGCGGCGCTGATCATCCTGCATGAGTTCGGGCACTTCCTGGCCGCGAAAGCGGTCGGGATGCGCGTCGAGAAGTTCTCGCTCTTCTTCGGCCCGATGTTCGCGAAGTTCCAGCGCGGCGAGACGACCTACGGCATCGGCCCGATCCCGCTCGGCGGCTACGTGAAGATCACGGGCATGAACCCGGCGGAGGACATCCCGCCGCAGGTCGCCCACCGGGCCTACTACCGCCAGCCCGTGTGGAAGCGGATCGTCGTGATCTCCGCGGGGCCGGCGATGAACATCCTCGTCGCCTTCCTGCTCATCTGGGGCCTGGTCATGTTCAGCGGGCTGAACAACCGAGACCCGCAGAGGCAGCGCTCGGTCAGCGCGGTCGAGAAGGGGCTGCCCGCGGCCGGCGTGCTCAAGGCCGACGACTCGATCGTCTCCGTCGACGGCAACACCGACAACCGGTCGTTCACGGACGCGATCGCCGCGCACACGTGCGCCGGGACCGCGACCGACGGCTGCAAGGCGACGACGCCGGCGACGATCGTCATCGACCGGGCGGGCCACCGCCAGACGCTGAAGGTCACGCCCGTCTACGACGCGTCGCGCAAGCGGACGCGGCTGGGCTTCAGCTACGGCTTCCCCCAGACCTACAACCCGCCGAAGGTGACCGAGGGCCCGATCCGCGCAGCCGGGACGAGCGTCGACCGCATGTGGTTCGTGACCCACACCACGGTCACGAGCATCGTCAAGATCTTCTACGACACCGAGGCCCGCAAGCAGGTCTCCGGCGTCGTCGGCTCCTACGAGGCCACCCGTCAGTCCTTCCAGTTCGACACCGCGCAGGCCATCTGGGTCCTCGCCCTGATCTCGCTCTCGCTCGCGGTCGTCAACCTGTTCCCGTTCCTGCCGCTGGACGGCGGCCACATCTTCTGGGCGATCGCCGAGAAGCTGCGCGGGCGGCCCATCGCCTTCACGGTCATGGAGCGGGCCGGGTTCATCGGGTTCGCGCTCGTCGCCGTGCTGTTCTTGGTCGGCCTGAACAACGACATCGGGCGCCTCGCCGGCGACGGATTCCAGGTCCGGTAGCGCGCACCGCTTCTCGGCGAAGGACTGAGACGGGGCGGTCACGGGTAAAGGAATCGGCCGCGATGCCGATTCCTGGATCGTGGCGTTCGTTCCTCGCGTCGCGCGCGCCGCCCTCGTGCTCGCCGCGATCCTCTCCCTCACGCTGGCCGGCATGGCCACGGCCGGCACCCGTTCGGCCGCGTCGCGCTTCGCCGTCGGCTCACCGCAGCTGACCACCGCGCAGAACCTGGCCATCGCGCACTGGGGCACGTCGCCGTGTCAGGGGCAGGTCGCGCTCACCTGGAAGCGCCAGAGCCCGGGGATCAACGCGATGTCGCTCTGGACGACCCTGGGCACCGACCCGTACGGCGATCCCGCCGACAACCAGGACTGCGAGATCGACCTCAACCCGGCCGCGGCCTGGGACTGGCCCAAGCTCTGCACGGTCATCGTGCACGAGTACGGCCACCTCGCCGGACAGGACCACGACGCGCATGCGGGGCACCTCATGTCGCCGATCTACACGACGCCGGTGCCCGAGTGCACTCCGACCTCGCAGCCACGTGCCGTCCCGTCGCGTGCGCCGCGGCCGGTGTTGCGAGCAGGCTGAGCGCGACCTCATGCCAGGGCGGGTCATGGCGCGCGGAACGCGATCCACGACTTCGCGAGGCCGCCGAGCCGCTCGGCCTCGATGCGCGCGCCCGGGAACAGCGCGGCCAGCTCCCCACGGCGCAGGAGGGAGATCTCCTCCCAGCCGCCCGCGGCCCCCAGCGGCCAGTAGCGGCGGCGCAGGGGCACCGGGAGCCAGTGGGCGAGCGGCAGCAGCGCGTGCGGCTCGACCGGGAACGAGTACGCGGGCGTCTGGACCCACCAGCCGCGCGCGACGCGACGCAGCTCGGCGGCGTAGGCGGCGCGGTCGGCGGGATCGAGGTGCTCGACGACGCTGGAGGAGTACGCGAGGTCGAAGGCGTCGTCGGCGAAGGGGAGGCGCTCGGTCGCGTCGGCCCGCACGAAGGGGCCGGGGTAGGACGGCCGTGGCGCGACGTCGACGCCCGTGACGTCCAGCTCGGGCGCCAGGCCGCGCAGCCCGAGCGTCCCGCAGCCGACGTCGAGGATGCGCAGGGCCGGCGTCGCGCCGCTCAGCTGCAGGAACCGCTGGTGGCGGGCGGCCCGCGACCGCTGGGCGATGGGCTCGGCGATCCGGGCGAGCGGCCCGCGGGCGGTGGCGTAGACGTTCACGGGCATCGGGGTCCTGCGCTCCTACACTAAGTGGACATGGCATCCGAGCGTCAGATCCACGTCGGGTCCGTCCCCGTCGGCGGCGGAGCCCCCGTCGCCGTGCAGACGATGACGAAGACCGAGACCGCCAACCTGCAGGCGACGATGGACCAGATCCGCCGCGTCGCGGATGCCGGTGCCGACATCGTCCGCTGCGCCGTGCCGCGCGAGCAGGACGTCGAGGCGCTGAAGACGATCGTGGCGCAGTCGCCGATCCCGATCATCGCCGACATCCACTTCAACCACACGCTGGCGCTCAAGGCCATCGAGGCCGGCGCCCACTGCGTGCGCCTGAACCCCGGCAACATCGGCGGTCCGGACAAGGTCGCCGAGGTCGTGGCCAAGGCCCGCGAGTACGGCACGCCGCTGCGCGTCGGCGTCAACTCGGGCTCGCTGCCCAAGCACCTGCGCGAGCTCGAGTACAGCGACCCGGTCGAGGCGCTCGTCACCGCCGCGACCGAGACGGTGGAGCTGATGGAGCGCCTGGACTTCACCGACTTCAAGATCTCGATGAAGTCGACGTCGGTCCCGAACACGATCGCGTCCAACCGCCGCCTGTCGCAGCGGATCCCGTACCCGCTGCACCTCGGCGTGACCGAGGCCGGGACGAAGTACACGGGCTCGCTGAAGAGCGCGGTCGGCCTCGGCGCGCTGCTGGCCGACGGCATCGGCGACACGATCCGCATCTCCCTCTCGACGTTCCACGCCGAGGAGGAGGTCAAGGTCGCCTGGGAGATCCTCAAGGCGCTGAAGCTGCGCGAGCGCGGCCCGGTCCTGATCGCCTGCCCGACCTGCGGTCGCCTGCAGTTCGACATGGACTCCGTCGTCGCGGAGGTCGAGCAGCGCCTGGAGGCCTACGAGGACGCCATCGAGGTCTCGATCCTCGGCTGCGCGGTCAACGGCATCGGCGAGGCGCGCCACGCGGACTTCGGCATCACCGGGGCCAAGGACAGGGGGATGATCTACTCCAAGGGCGAGCCCCTGAAGAAGGTCGCCACCGAGAACCTCGTGGACGAGCTGTTCCTGGAGATCGACCGCTACTACGCCGCGGGCAAGACGATCGTCCGTGACGAGGCCGCCGCCGCCGAGGCCGCCGCGTGGCTGGCCGAGGAGGAGGACGCCACGGCGATGACGCCGGAGCGCCTCGCCGCGCTGGAGGCCGAGAAGGCGCGCGAGGAGGCCGACGCGCTGGACCTCCGCGAGCCGCTGGTCGACGAGACCTCGTCGCCGGTGGCGGGCCGCCGCTTCACGCGGGCGTAGCGCGCACCCCGCGAACCCGTCGAGCGCATAGGCTGTCCAGCGCCGATGCATCGACAGTCACAGCTCTTCCTCCCCACCGAGCGCCAGCCCCCGGCCGACGCCGAGGCGCTCTCGCACAAGCTCATGGTCCGCGCGGGTCTCATCCGCCAGATCGGCTCCGGCCTGTGGTCGTGGCTGCCGGCCGGGTGGCGCGTGCACCAGCGGATCTCCCAGATCATCCGCGAGGAGATGGACCGCATCGGCGCGCAGGAGATGCTGATGCCGGTGCTCGTCCCGGCCGAGCTGTGGAAGAAGACCGGCCGCTACGGCGCGGACGAGCTCTTCAAGCTGCAGGACCGCAAGGGCGCGGAGCTCGTGCTCTCGATGACGAACGAGGAGACGGTCACCACGCACGTCGCCCAGGTCGTACGCTCCTACCGCCAGCTGCCGCTCTCGCTCTACCACATCCAGGTCAAGGAGCGCGACGAGCCGCGTCCTCGCGCGGGCGTCCTGCGCACCCGCGAGTTCATCATGAAGGACTCCTACTCCTTCGACCGCGACCCGGAGGGGATGCAGGTCAGCTACGACGCCCACGCCGGTGCCTACGACGCGATCTTCGACCGCGCCGGCCTGGAGTGGTACTCGGTCGAGTCCGACGTCGGGATGATGGGCGGCAGCGGGGCGCACGAGTACATGGCGCCCTGTCCGGCCGGGGAGAACGACGTCGCGCTGGCGCCCGGCTTCGCGGCCAACGTCGAGGTGGCGAGCGCGCAGGCCCAGCCCGCGCCGCCGCTGCCCGACCACGTCGAGGGCGAGCTGCACACGCCCGGGGCGTCGACCATCGAGGCGCTCGCGGCCGCGCTCGAGGTGCCCGCGAGCACGCTCCTGAAGGCGTTCCCGGTCGTCACCGAGGGGCGCGGCCTCGTCCTCGTGATGGTCCGCGGTGACCACCAGGTCAACGAGATCAAGCTCCAGAACGCGCTGCGTGAGCCGTTTCGCCAGGCCAACGCCGGCGATCTCGCCGAGCACGGCCTCGTCGGCGGCTACATGGGACCGGCCGAGGGCCTCCCGCTGCTCCTGGACAAAGCGGTCGTGCCCGGCCGCTACGTCGTCGGGGCCAACCGCGCCGAGTACCACGTGGTGCTCGAGGTGAACTCCGACGAGGAGCGTTTCGACGTCCGCACGGTCGTCGAGGGCGACACGGTCGACGGCCACGCGATCCGCATCGAGCCGGCCATCGAGGTCGGCAACATCTTCAAGCTCGGCACGCGCTACAGCCTGCCCCTGGGCGCCACGTACCTGGACGCCGAGGGCGCCGAGCAGCTCATCCACATGGGCTGCTACGGCATCGGTCCCGCCCGTATCGCGGCCGCCGCGATCGAGCAGTTCGCCGACGAGCACGGGATCTCCTGGCCCCGCGCCATGGCGCCGTGGGACGTCCACATCGTGGCGATGGGCAAGGACGACGCCGACATCCTCGCGGCGGCCGAGCGGCTCGCGCTCGAGGTCGAGGCCCAGGGCCTCAGCGTGCTCTTCGACGACCGCCCGGTGCGCCCGGGCGAGAAGTTCGCCGACGCCGAGCTGCTGGGCTGTCCGCTGCGCCTCACGATCGGCAAGCGCTCGCTCGAGTCCGGGGCGGCCGAGGTGCAGATCCGCCGGGGGCGTGTGAGCACCGGCGCCGACGGCGAGGCGCTCTCCGTGCCGCTGGCCGACGGCGGGCAGGCGGTGGCCGAGCTGTGGCGAAGCCTGCCCTGACCTTCCGCCGCCTGACCGGGCTGGACCGGTCGGGCCCGCCGCCGCCGCAGACACAGGCGGGCCAGCCGCTGCGCCCGTGGACGATCCCCAACGCGATCGTCTACGTGCGCGCAGCGCTGATCCCCGTCTTCCTCGTGGTGGGGCTGACCTCGGACACCGGGACCGGCCCGTGGATCGCCGCGCTGTTCGTCGTCATCACGATGGGCGACTACGCCGACGGCATCGCCGCCCGGGTCACGGGCCAGTACAGCCGCATGGGTGCGCTGTTGGACCCCGTCGTGGACCGGATGATCATCCTGGCCGGCGTGCTCGTCTGCTACCGCTTCGAGCTGCTCCCGCGCTGGGCGATCATCGTCCTCGCGGCGCGTGAGGGGCTGATGCTCGCCGTGGGGCCGCTGGCGATCCGAAAAGGGGTCGAGCTGAAGATCAACTGGCCGGGCCGGTGGTCGGTCTGGCCGCTCATGGGAGCGGTCATACTGGCCCTCTGCGGGGTCCACACGATCCCCGCGATCCTGTTGTATGTCGGGCTCGCGCTCTCGATCTGGGCAACCGTGCTCTACTTCGGATCCGCGGCGCGGCAGTTGCGTGAACCCTCAATCTCGACGTGACGGTTGGAAGAAAGGCGCTATGCTCGCGCCTCCGTTCTCCCCGCCTTTGGTAGGAGCCTCGACATGGACACCTTTCCCGATCTCGGATCGCTTTCCGACCAAGAGCTGAAGGACCTCATCCAGCAGCTCACGGAGGAGGAGGTCGACATCTCGTACAAGCGCCGGATCCTGCACGGCAAGATCGACATCCTGCGGGCCGAGCTGGTCAACCGCCTGCGCAAGAAGCACGAGGGTGGCGAGGACGTCATCACCGGAGACGACGTGCGCCGCCTCACCGACATCCTCGCCGGGCGCACCGGCGAAGAGCCGGCCACCTGAGCGCCGGGCGCGACACCGGATCCGCGACGCCCATGGCGCTCCACTGCCCGGAATGCGGCTTCGTCAACGCTGACGGAGCCAACTACTGCCAGAAGTGCGGGGCGTTCCTCGGCGCGGTCGAGACGCCTGCCGGCGGCGATCCGGTGACCGCGACGTACCGCGTGGGGGACACCGGCGAGCTCATCCCGGTCGATCTCGACGCGGCGACCTCGCAGGGGCCCGTGCTCGTCATCCGCTCCGGCGGCGGACGCGTCGGCGAGTCCTTCCCGCTGCAGCGCGACCGGATGACGATCGGCCGCCGCCCCGACTCCGACGTCTTCCTGGACGACGTCACCGTCTCCCGCGATCACGCGCTGCTCGTGCGTCGCGGCGACGAGCTGTTCCTCGACGACCTCGGGTCGCTCAACGGCTCCTACGTCAACCGCCACCGGATCGAGTCGCACAAGCTCGACGATGGCGACGAGCTGCAGATCGGCAAGTACAAGCTGACGTTCCTCCAGCGGTGACGTTGGTGGAACACCCAGAGATCGAGCTCCCGGACGAGATCACCCCCGTCCGGGAGAAGGCGATGACGATCGGGGCCGTGACGAAGGCGCTCCAGCAGGAGTTCTCGGACATCTCGATCTCCAAGATCCGCTACCTCGAGGACCAGAAGCTGCTGACGCCGCGGCGCACGCCCGGCGGCTACCGCCTCTACACGCCGGGCGACGTCGCGCGCCTGCGCACGATCCTGCGCCTGCAGCGCGACGAGTTCCTGCCCCTGCGGGTCATCCGCCAGGAGCTGGCCGCCGGCCGCGCCAACGAGCCCGACAAGGTCCCCGCCGCCTCGCCCGACGGTGGACGGCGCGCCGCGCGCCGCCCGTCGGTCTCCGTGCAGGAGCGTGGCCCGCTCTACTCGTTCGAGGACGTCGTCGAGGAGACGCGCGCCGACCCGTCGCTCGTGCGCGAGCTCGAGGAGTACGGCGTCATCAAGGGCGAGAACCACGCTGGGACGAAGTACTACGACGAGACCGAGCGCGAGATCGTCCGTGCCGTGACCGAGCTGGCCCGCTACGGCGTCGCAGGGCGCAACCTGAGGGTGTTTCGCACCTCGGCCGATCGCGAGTCGGCGCTCCTGCAGCAGATCCTCGCCCCGGCGCTGCGCTCGCGCAACGCCGAGCG
>JAOPZL010000251.1 GCA_025964175.1 Solirubrobacterales bacterium | reverse complement strand
CGGCGCGATCAGCTCCACGCGGGTGTCGAGGTTGCGCGGCATCAGGTCGGCCGAGCCGATCAGCAGCTGCAGGTCGTCGTCGCGCTCGAAGGCGAGGATCCGCGAGTGCTCCAGGAAGCGCCCGACGATGGAGACGACGCGGATGTTCTCCGAGAGCCCCTCCACTCCCGGTCGCAGGCAGCAGATCCCGCGGATGTTCAGCTCGACCGGGACACCGGCCTGCGACGCGCGGTAGAGCGCGCGGATGCAGCGGCGGTCGACGAGCGAGTTCATCTTCATGCGGATGCGGGCGCGGCCGCCCGCCTCCGCCACGGCGATCGTCTTCTCGATCTCCTCGAGGATCCCGTCGCGGGCGTGGGCCGGCGCGACGAGCACCTTGCGGTAGCGCCGTGGGCGGGCGTAGCCGGTCAGGAAGTTGAAGAGGTCCCCGACGTCGGAGCCGATCTGCTCGTCCGCGGTGAACAGGCCGACGTCGGTGTACAGCCGCGCGGTCTTCGGGTGGTAGTTGCCGGTGCCGACGTGCACGTAGTGGCGCACCCCGTCGCCCTCGCGGCGCACGACGAGGATCGCCTTCGCGTGCGTCTTCAGCGACGGGTGGCCGTAGACGACGTGCACCCCCGCCTGCTCCAGCGCGCGCGCCCACCCGATGTTCGCGCGCTCGTCGAAGCGGGCCTTCAGCTCGACGAGGCAGACCGCCTGCTTGCCGCGCTCGGTCGCGCGGATCAGGGCCGGCACCAGCGGCGAGTCGTCGCTGGTGCGGTACACGGTCATCTTGATCGCGAGCACGTCGGGATCGGAGGCGGCCTGCTGGACGAACCGCTCGACCGAGGTCGAGAACGAGTCGTAGGGGTGATGGACGAGCACGTCGCCGGCGCGGATGACGGCGAACATGTCCGCGGGCTCCCCGTCCTCGCCCTGCAGGCGCGGCTGGGTCACGGGCGTCCACGGCGGGTCGCGCAGCTCGTCGAAGCCGGGCAGCCCGACGAGCTGCCAGAGGTCCTCGCAGTCGATCAGCCCCGGCACGTCGTAGACCTGGCGCGCCTCGACCTCGAGGGCCTCGGTCAGGTAGTGGCGCAGCTCGGGGTCCATCCCCGACTCGACCTCGACGCGGACGACCTCGCCGAAGCGCCGGCGGCGCAGCTCGGCCTCGACGGCGCGCAGCAGGTCGTCGGCCTCGTCGGAGACCTCGAAGTCGGCGTCCCGGGTCACGCGGAAGACCGCGTGGTCCACGATCTGCATCCCCGGGAAGAGCCGGTCGAGGTTGGCGGCGATGACCTGCTCCAGCGGCACGAACGTCCGCTCCTGGCCCTGGTGGTCGGGCTCGAGCTCGACGAACCGGGGCAGCATCTCCTTGGGGACCTTCACCCGGGCGAACGTGCGATGACCGGTGACCGGGTCGCGCACGAGCACGGCGAGGCTCAGCGAGAGGTTGGAGATGTAGGGGAACGGCCGCCCCAGGCCGACGGCCAGCGGGGTCAGGACCGGGAAGATCTGACGGCGGAAGCGCTGCTGCAGCGCCTCGCGCTGGTGGCCGGTGACGTCGTCGAAGTCGGCGATCCGCACGCCGTGCTCGGCCAGCGAGGGCAGCAGCTCGCGCATGACCGTGCGCGTGTGGCGCTGGCCGAGCGACTGCACCCGCCTGCGGACGGCGTCGATCGTCTCGCTGGAGGTGCGCCCGTCGTACAGGCGCTTGTTGAGCCCGGCGTCGACCTGGTCATGCAGGCCCGCCACGCGGATCATGAAGAACTCGTCGAGGTTGGACGTGTAGATCGCGGCGAACTTCAGCCGCTCCATGAGCGGGACGCGACCGTCCTCGGCCAGCTCGAGCACGCGCTCGTCGAAGTCGACCCACGACAGCTCGCGGTTGAAGTACAGGTCCGCGTCGGGCCGCTCGTCGGGGACCGCGGGCCCGAGCGACTCGGGGTCCATCTCCGCCGTGGAGACGGCCGAGATCGGGTCCTGCGCGACGGGCGGATCAGGCGTGGTCATCGTGCGACGCGATGCTACCGAGCGAGATGTGAACGAAACGTGATTTCCGCGGCCCGATCACGGGTGCTCGGTCGCCGCGTCGATCGCGGCCAGGATGATCCCCTCGCGCAGCCCGCCGCGCGCGACCTGCAGCGGCGCGCCGAACGCGGCCGCCGCCTGCTCCAGGACGGCCAGCGCGCCGGGCAGCAGCCGCACCCGCTCGGGGTCGAGGTCGTGGGTCGCCGCCACCTCCGCGCAGCTGCCGGCGGTCGCGCGCAGCAGCGCCGCGTGCAGCGTCTTCGGGTCCAGGCGCTGACCGCACAGCCGGCGCAGCGATGTCGCGCTGCCGCCGACGGCGAGCGCGAGCTCCGGATGCGGCGGGTTCAGGTCGGCGAACGCGCCCTCGGCGTGGGCGCGCAGCGCATCCAGCTCCGGCGCCCCCGGCGGGTCGCCGCGCAGGTGGGCGTCGCACAGCGTCCCCGAGCCGACCGGCACCGAGATCGACCACGTGACCCCGCCGGCCATCGTCCCGACCGCCAGCTCGGTGGATCCGCCGCCGAGGTCGACGACGCCGACCACGCCGGTGGGCGGCTCGTCGCACGTGCGTGTCGCACCCCAGAAGGCCAGGCGCGCCTCCTCGTCGGGATCGAGCACGACGAGCTCCACGCCGGCCGCCTGACGGACGGCGACGACGAGGTCCTCGCGGTTGGGGGCATCGCGGATCGCGGCGGTGCCGACGACGTGGATGGAGGCGCAGCCGAGCTCGCGCGCGGCCCTCGCCTGGGCGGCGACGACGTCGACGAGCTCGGCCATCTTGCCCGCCGTGATCGTCCCGTCCGGGCCCTGCGAGCGGCGCACCCGCGTGAAGACGCGCTGGCCCATCAGCTCGCTCAGGACGCCCGCGCGGGTCTCCGCGACGAGCAGTCGCGTGGTGTTCGTGCCGATGTCGATGCAGGCGCAGACCATGAGCTGCGGAGCGATGTTGCCATGATGGGGGGTGTGGCAGGCGAGTCGGCGATCGAGGTCCGTGACCTCCGGAAGACCTATGGGTCCCTGGAGGCGGTTCGTGGCATCTCGTTCTCCGTGGCCCGGGGAGAGGTGTTCGGGCTGCTCGGACCCAACGGCGCGGGCAAGACCACGACGGTCGAGATCCTCGAGGGCTACCGCACCGCGAGCACCGGCACGGTCTCCGTCCTCGGGTTCGATCCGGCCCAGCGCCAGCGCGCCCTGCGCGAGCGCGTCGGCATCGTCCTGCAGCAGACCGGCATCTACCGCAACATCCGGGTGCGCGAGGCGCTCATCCACTTCGGCGGCTTCTACCCCAAGCCCCGCGACCCCGACGAGGTCATCGCCCTCGTCGGGCTGCAGGAGAAGGCCGACGCCACCGCCGGGACCCTCTCGGGCGGCCAGCTGCGCCGCCTCGACCTCGCCCTCGCCCTCATCGGCGATCCCGAGCTGATCTTCCTCGACGAGCCCACCACCGGCTTCGACCCCGCCGCGCGCCGCGCCGCCTGGGACGTCGTGCGCTCGCTGCGCGACCTGGGCAAGACGATCCTGCTGACCACGCACTACCTCGACGAGGCGCAGGAGCTCGCCGACCGCGTGGCGATCATCAAGGGCGGCACGATCGTCGCCGAGGGCGCCCCCCGCGAGCTCGGCGTCGGCCACGCCTCCCGGGTGCGCGTCAGCTACCGCGACGCGCTCGGCGAGCAGGTCGAGCAGGTCACCGACGACCCGACCTCGCTGCTGTACCAGCTGGCCGGCGACGCGCTGGACCGCGGCGAGCGGCTCGAGGACCTCGAGGTCAGCCGCCCCACGCTCGAGGAGGTCTACCTCGAGCTGACCGCCGATGTGCAAGAGCCCGAGGTGGCCGATGTCTGACACGCTCGCGCTCACGTTCCGCCAGTACCGGCTGGAACGCCGCCTCTTCTGGCGCAACCCGAGCGCCGCCTTCTTCAACCTGGGCCTGCCGCTGCTGTTCCTGATCGCGTTCGGCGTGATCTTCCACGGCAACGAGAAGGAGCTGCACGTCATCGTCCCGGGCATCGCCGGGATGTCGGTGATGTCGGGCACGTTCGTCGCGCTGGGCCACAACATGGTCGCGCTGCGTGAGCAGGGCGTCCTCAAGCGGATGCGCGGCACGCCGCTGCCGTCGGGCGCCTACCTCGGCGGCCTCGCCCTCAACGCGGTGGCCAACACGGTGATCCAGATCCTCTTCGTGCTCATCGCGGGCCGGCTGCTGTTCGGCATCGACAGCATCAAGGACGTCCCCGAGCTCGTCGTCTTCCTCGTCCTCGGCGTCGCCTGCTTCTCCGCGCTGGGCGTCGCCTTCGCGCACGTGATCCCCAACTCCGAGTCGGCGCCGGCGTACATCAACGCCGTCTTCCTGCCCGTGATCCTCGTCTCCGGCGTCTTCTACGACTCGGCCGACGCCCCGTCGTTCATCAAGGACATCGCGCAGATCCTGCCGCTGACCCACCTGATCGACGGCCTCACCGGCGCGCTGGTCAAGGGCACGACGCTCGGCGACAACGCCGGCCATCTCGCGGTCGTGGCGGTCTGGACCGTGTTCGGGACCTTCTTCGCCATCCGCGGCTTCACCTGGGAGTCGCGCCGCTCCTAGGCGGCCGTTCCCTCCTCGGGGGCGAAGACGAGGCCGCGCGGAAGCGTCCCGCGGATCTCCCCCGGGATCCCCGCCAGCGGCGTCTGCTCGAACTCCTCGCGCAGGATCGACCACATGCCGACGTCGAGCTGACGGTCGCCGTGGCGGTGCCAGCGGCGCAGGATGCCCTCGTGGCGGAAGCCCGCGCCGCGCAGCGCCGCCTCCGAGCGGCCGTTCTCCACGTTGGTGTAGGCGCCCAGGCGCTGCAGCCCCATCGGCCCGAAGGCCAGGCGGGCGACGAGGGCCTTGGACTCGCGGTTGGCGCCCGTGCCCCAATGGTCGCGTCCGAACCAGGTGCCGACCATGCCGCGGCGGTCGCGGCGCGAGAGCTCGGAGATGCCGGTGATGCCGATCGGCCCGTGCTCGTGGTGCACGACGAGGAGGTCGAGCTGCTCGCCCGACGCGCGCTGGGTCGGCAGCCGCCGGATGTAGGCGTGCGCCTCCTCCTCGCGCTGGTACGGGCCCCACGAGAACCAGCGCGTCACCTCCGGATCGGAGGCCAGGCGGAAGAGCGCCGGCGCGTCACGCTCGTTGGGGACGCGCAGCGTGAGGGTCGGTCCGATGACGCCGAGGTCCATGGGACGATCCTAGGCGTGAGCACGGGCCCGACGCAGTTCGATCGCGACGAGCGCGAAGTCGAGTTCTCGCGCGCGCTCGCGTTCAGCGACGGCGTCTTCGCGTTGGAGGGCGTGACCCGCCTGCTCGCCCGCAGCGAGGATCTCCCCGACGACGGGCTCTAGCCGCGCAGGCTGCGCCCGGCCGCCGGACCGGCCCGACGCTCCGGCTAGAGCAGGATCCGCACCGCCGTGTCGTGCGAGCAGCCGGCGTCCAGGAGTGCCTGGACCTCGGCCGTGTGCACGTGGTCACCGCCGTTGCGGGTGGCGGCGAGCAGGAAGGCCTGCGTCGAGTTGAAGCCCATCGTCAGCAGCGACGACGCGCGCTCCTGCTCGATGGTCGGCTGCGTGCGGGGGCTTGGCATGCGGGCCTCCTCCGGAAGGACGACACTGACGGGGCGTGGGAATCCGACCAAGAGCATCGGACGGAACGCCCCGCGACTTCAGCGCGGACGCTCGTCGACGAACAGCCCCTGGACCGATCGACCGATGCGGCCGCGGCGGTCGTAGAGCGTGGAGACGGCCTGTCCGGTGCCATCGGCGCCGATCGTCGTCTCGGCCTCCAGGCAGATCCACTCGCCCTCCGCGTCGCGCTCCAGGTGGACGCTGAGGTCGGGGTTGATGAAGACGAAGCGGTCCCAGTCGAGCACCGCCGAAGCGCCGTTGCCGAAGTCCGCGGCGGCGAGCACGCGCTGCAGCGGGCTGGGCTCCTCGCCGGAGACGACCGGCGCGTTGAGGCGGATCCAGACGGTGGCCGGACCGGGGTCGCGGTAGTGCCCGTGGGCGAAGCGCAGCTCGACGCCGTCGTCGGGGAACGAGCGCATCCCCGGCGTGGAGCCCCCGAGCTTCGCGCTCGCGCCGGGGCCCGGCAGCGGCGGCGCCTGCGCGGTCGAGGCGACGACCGG
>JAOPZL010000245.1 GCA_025964175.1 Solirubrobacterales bacterium | reverse complement strand
ACCGCGGCCGGCGCCGGGACCCCAGCCACGCCGCAGACACCAGTTGCCGTTCGCGGCAACCGCGGCCGGCGCCGGGACCCCAGCCACGCCCGAGACACCGTTGCCGTTCGCGGCAACCGCGGCCGGCGCCGGGACCCCACACGCGTCTCAACCGGGCGCGTCAGAACCCCGCCGCCGTCGTCGCCGCCCGCACGAGCAGGAACGCGATCGCGATGTTGGCGACGGCCATCACCCCGATCTCGCGCCGCTGGATGAGCGTGACGATCCACCGCTGCTCGTCGTCGGGAAGCCGGCGCATCGCCTGTGCGTCCTCCAACTCGCGGCCGTCGAGGATCGTCCGTGCGGCCAGGAGCCGGAACTGCTCGGCCGCGAACGAGACGCCCAGGGGGACGAGCACGTAGATCCAGAAGAGGTCGCTGTCAGGGCGGTGACCGGCGACGAACAGCACGATCGCGACGATCGCGAACAGCAGCATCCCTGCCTGTCCCCCTCGGGAAAGGCGCCAGAACAACCGGCTCGGTTCGAATCGGCGATAGGCCCAGGCTCCGGCCAGGGCGGCGACGACGTTGATCGCGGCAGCGACCCAGGCAATGGTGGTGATCAAGGGGTTCATTGTGGCTCCTGGCACTAAGTAACAACACCGCACATGGGTGCTATAACCCTCCGCGAAGTGCTCCGCTCTTATCTCCCCGCGTTGGTGATGCTGGTCATCGGCGGCCTCCTGGCCGTCGTCTTCAGCTACGCCAACGCGCTCCTCGGCCCCAAGCCGCGCAAGTCGATCAAGGCCCAGGCCGAACCGTACGAGTCGGGCATGCCCTCCGAGGTCAAGCGGACGTTCCGCTTCGGGATCAGCTTCTACATGATCGCGATGCTGTTCATCCTCTTCGACATCGAGGTGATCTTCCTGTTCCCGATCGCCGTGAAGCTGCGCGAGTTCGGGACATTCGCGATGTACGAGCTGATCACGTTCGTGGTCCTCCTGTTCATCGCCTTCGTCTATGTGTGGCGCAGAGGAGCTCTGTCGTGGAGATAATCCGCCAGAATCCGGCCGACCTCGATCCCGCCGACTTCCGGGCCCGCGGCATCCGCGCCCGCGACGCGCTGCGCGGCGACCTCGAGGGCGACGCGCTGGAGAAGTACGTCGAGGAGCGCGTCCTCACGACGACGCTCGACAAGGCACTCAACTGGGCGCGCGGCAACGCGATCTTCCCGGCCACGTTCGGCCTCGCGTGCTGCGCGATCGAGATGATGGAGCTGGTCGCCGGTCACGTCGACATCGCCCGCTTCGGCGCGGAGGCCTTCCGCGGCTCCCCGCGCCAGTCGGACCTGATGATCATCTCGGGCCGAATCTCGATCAAGATGGCCCCGATCGTCCGCCGCATCTACGACCAGATGCTCGAGCCGAAGTGGGCCATCGCGATGGGCGCCTGCTCGTCCTCGATGGGCGTCTTCAACAACTACGCGATCGTCCCGGCCGACAAGTTCATGCCGGTCGACGTCCACGTGCCCGGCTGCCCGCCGCGGCCCGAGGCCGTCATGCACGGCGTGCTGAAGCTGCGCTCGATGATCCAGGACGACCCGGCCATGGGCTGGCGCGATCGCTACGAGGCGCGCGGGACCGAGGAGATCATCGGCGACCCGCGGGTCGCGCCCAACGCCATCAACGTCTTCGGACCCAAGGACGACACCGCCGGTGCCTGACGCAACCGGCTTGGAGCTCCTGGCCCAGGAGCTCCGCGAGACCGAGCCCGATGCCGTGCTCGAGACCACCTTCTTCCGCGAGAAGGGGCGGATCGCCGTCGCGCCCGCCTCGATCCCCGCCGTCCTGCAGTTCCTCAAGGGCAAGGGCTTCACGTTCCTCGCCTCCGTCCACGGCCTGGACTACTACCCCGACGAGCCGCGCCTCGGGGTCCAGTACGAGCTGCTGAACATGCACGACGTCGACCGCCTCACGGTGACGCTGCGAGTACCCGTCGATGCGCCCGAGGTCCCGTCCGTCACGCCGCAGTGGCCGACCGCCGACCATCAGGAGCGCGAGATCTTCGACATGTTCGGCGTGGTCTTCGAGGGCCACCCGGACCTGCGCCGCATCCTCATGCCCGAGGACTACGAGGGCTTCCCCCAGCGGCGGGACTTCCCGGTCGGCGGCGAGCCGATCCTCTTCACCCAGCAGCAGGCCCACGGCACCGACTACACGCTCGGCGTCGATGTGCCCCATGAGGGAAGCGAGACGCCTGACGCATGAGCACCCCGACCTCAGTCAGCGAGTACCGCAAGGCCGAGCAGGCCGTCGACATCGACGCGCCGATCGGCAGCCAGCCGCTCGGCTACGCCGGCGAGCAGGAGCTGCTCACCCTCAACCTCGGCCCGCACCACCCGGCCACCCACGGCGTCCTGCGCCTGCTGACCACGCTCGAGGGCGAGGTCGTGCGCGACATCAAGCCGATCATCGGCTACGTCCACACCGGCATCGAGAAGACGGCCGAGCAGAAGAGCTACTGGAAGGTCATCCCCGTCGTCGAGCGGATGGACTACCTGGCCTACTACTTCAACTCGATGGCGTACTGCGGCGCGGTCGAGACACTGCTGGACCTCGAGGTCCCCAAGCGGGCCCAGTACCTGCGCGTCATCCACCTCGAGCTGAACCGGATCATGAGCCACATGGTCTGGCTGGGCACCTCCGCGCTGGACCTCGGCGCGATGTCGCTGCTCTTCTACTGCTTCCGCGAGCGCGACAACATCCTCGACCTGTTCGAGATGTCGTCGGGCGCGCGCATGCACACGCGCTACTTCCAGGTCGGCGGCGTGATGGAGGACATCCCCCGGGGCTTCGAGGAGAAGTGCCGCGCCTTCATCAAGCGCATGCCGCGCGCGACCGACGACATGCGCGCCCTGCTGTCGCACAACGAGATCTTCCTGCACCGCATGCGCAACGTCACGCCGCTGGACGCGGAGACGCTGCTGGGTCTCGGCGTGTCCGGACCGCTGCTGCGCGCCGCCGGGAACCCGTGGGACCTGCGCAAGGCCGCGCCGTACTCCTCCTACGAGGACTTCGAGTTCAACATCCCCATCGGCACCAAGGGCGACAACTGGGACCGCTACGCCGTGCGCGTGGCCGAGATCTACGAGTCGTGCAAGATCATCGAGCAGGCGCTCGACGGGCTGCCCGAGGGTGCGCACATCGCCGACGACCGCAAGGTCGTCCTGCCGCCGCGCCACGAGCTGGCGACCTCGATGGAGGCGCTCATCCACCACTTCAAGCTGGTGACCGAGGGCTTACGCGAGCCGCCGGGCGAGGCGTACTACCCGATCGAGTCGCCGCGCGGCGAGCTCGGGTGCTTCGTGCGCGCCGACGGGTCTTCGAAGCCCGCGCGCGTGCATATGCGCGACCCCTCCTTCGTGAACCTGCAGGCCACCGCGCCGATGGTGAAGGACTCCTACCTCGCCGACCTGATCGCCACCCTGGCGATGCTCGACCCGATCCTCGGAGGCATCGACCGCTGATGGCCGAGGTACGCCGCTTCGAGCACGGCTCACGCGTCCCTGGCTGGGACGCGTCGGTCGACCTGCGCAAGGACCCGGCCGGCGTGCCGGATCCCGCCACCACCCCCGTCCCGGCCGAGCTGCGCGCCGAGATCGAGGCGCAGATGGCGAAGTACCCGGACTTCCGGTCGGCCGCGCTCCCGGCGCTGGCCGCGGTGCAGCGCCACCACGGCTGGTGCTCGCCCGAGGGGATCGAGCAGGCCGCATGCGTCATGCGCCTGACCCCGGGCTACCTGACGGCCGTCGCGACCTTCTACGACATGTTCGACACGGTGCCCACCGGGCGCAACCGCGTCTACGTGTGCACGAACATCTCCTGCTCGCTGCGCGGGGCCGACGAGCTCTGCCACAGGATCGAGCAGCTCACCGCGGACGACGCCGACATCCAGGTCAAGCACTTCGAGTGCCTCGGCGCCTGCGACATCGCGCCGATGGTCTCGGTCAACGGCATCTACGTCGGACCCGTCGAGCTGGACGAGGTCGACGAGCTGATCGACGACGTGCGCAACGACCGCGACCCGCTGCCCCGCAAGCAGCTGCGCCTGCGGCCCTCCGCTGACACCCTGCCCATGGGGGACGGTCAATGAACAAGCTCCTGTTCAAGGACATCGACGAGCCCGGCCTCAACACGATCGACGTCTACCGCCGCCGCGGCGGCTACGAGCAGCTGCGCCGCGCGCTCTCGATGCCGCGCGAGGCCGTGCTCAACGAGCTGCTGGCCTCCGGCCTGCGTGGACGTGGCGGCGCCGGCTTCGCGATGGGCAAGAAGATCTCGTTCCTGCCCAAGGGCGCGCTGGACATCTACCTCTGCTGCAACGCGGACGAGTCCGAGCCGGGCACGTTCAAGGACCGCGAGCTCATGCAGAAGAACCCCCACATGCTGATCGAGGGGATCATCATCGCCGCCTACGCGGCGGGGGCCAACAAGTCCTTCATCTACATCCGCGGCGAGTACGTCCTGCAGGCCGACATCCTCGACGCCGCCGTGCTCGAGGCCGAGCGCGCGGGATTCCTGGGCGAGAACATCCTCGGCTCGGACCACCGCCTGTCGCTCGTCGTGCACCGCGGTGCCGGCGCCTACATCTGCGGCGAGGAGACGGCGCTGCTCGACTCGCTCGAGGGCAAGCGCGGCAACCCGCGCCTGAAGCCGCCGTTCCCGGCCAACCAGGGCCTCTACCAGGGCCCGACCCTGATCAACAACGTCGAGACGCTCGCGACGGTCCCGGCGATCATGGGCATGGGCGGCGACGCGTACGCCAAGCTCGGCACCGAGACCTCGACGGGCACCAAGCTCGTCTCCGTCTCCGGCCACGTCAAGCGCCCCGGCAACTACGAGATCGAGCTCGGCGTCTCCTCGCGCGAGATCATCTACGGGCTGGCCGGCGGGCCGCCCGAAGGGCGCTCGGTCAAGCTCTGGTTCCCGGGCGGCTCGTCCTCCCCCGTGCTGACCGGCGACGACCTCGACCTCGCCTACGACTTCGACACGATGGCGAAGGCCGGCTCCATGCTCGGCTCCGGCGCCATCATCGTGGTCGACGACCAGACCTCGGTCGTCGACGTCGCCTACAAGACCGCCTACTTCTACCGCCACGAGTCCTGCGGGAAGTGCACGCCGTGCCGCGAGGGCACGAACTGGACGGTCAAGATGCTCGAGCGGATGAAGGCCGGCGAGGCCACTCCGATGGACCTCGACATCATCGCCTCGGTCTGCGACAACATCATCGGCCACTGCCTCTGCGTCCTCGGCGACGCGATGGCGATGCCGGTCGGCTCGATGGTCGCGAAGTTCCGCGACGAGTTCGAGGAGTACATCGAGGCGCGTCGCCAGGAGTCCTACCTGGGGACCGCCGACCCCGAGCCCGAGCTCGCGCTGATCCAGGGAGCCGTCGCCTAGCCATGCCGCGCCCTGAGGTGAAGATGATCACCTTCTCGATCGACGGTCGAGAGGTGCAGTCCCCCGAGAACCTGATGCTCGTGGACGCCGCCAAGTACGGCGACGTCGAGATCCCGGTCTTCTGCTACGAGCCCAAGCTCGGCAACCCGGTCGGCGCCTGCCGCATGTGCCTGGTCGAGATCGAGGGCATCCCCAAGCTCCAGACCGGCTGCTCCACGCCGGTCAAGGACGGGATGGTCGTCCACACGCAGAACACGCGCGTGCACGAGGCCCAGGAGGCGGTGGTCGAGTTCCTGCTCATCAACCACCCGCTCGACTGCCCGGTCTGCGACAAGGGCGGCGAGTGCCCGCTGCAGGACATCTCCTTCGGCTGGGGCGGCGGTCGCTCCCGGTTCATCGAGCCCAAGCGCCACTTCCAGAAGCCGCTGGAGCTCAGCCCGCTGATCGCGATCGACCGCGAGCGCTGCATCCTCTGCTACCGCTGCGTGCGGTACTCCCAAGAGGTCGCCGAGGACTACCAGCTGGTGCTCCAGGAGCGCGGCGCCGCCTCGTACGTCGCGACCTTCGACGGCCACCCGTACGTCGCGCCGTTCAGCGGCAACATCATCGAGCTGTGCCCGGTGGGCGCACTCACCTCGCGCCCGTACCGCTTCCGCGCGCGCCCGTGGGACATCGAGGGCTCCGGCTCGGTCTGCACGATGTGCCCCGGGCAGTGCAACGTCACCTTCACCGTCCGCGACGACCGCGTCCTGCGCGTGCTCCAGCGCGACAACGCCGAGGTCGACGACGGCTGGCTGTGCGACCGCGGCCGGTTCGCCTACCAGGCGATCCACGTCGACGAGCGCGTCACCTCCCCGATGGTCCGCGGCCAGGACGGCCAGCTCGTCCCCGTCTCGTGGGACCGCGCCCTGAGCGAAGCCGCAGCCGGGCTGACCGCCGCGGGCTCGGCCGTCGGAGCCCTCGCCGGCTCGGGCACGACGAACGAGGAGGGCTTCCTCGTCCAGCGCATCGTCCGCGAGGCGCTCGGTTCGCGCGACCTGGACTCCCAGCGCGCCCCCGTCTCCCGTGACGCGCTGCTGGCGATCTCCGACCCGGCCCTGCAGGCGACCGTGCCCGACCTCGAGTTCGCCCACGCCGTCCTCGTGCTCGACACCGAGCCCGTCGACGACATGGCGATCCTCGACCTGCGCATCCGCAAGGGCGTGCGCCGCAATCACGTCAAGCTGGCGATCGCCTCCGCGCGCCCGTCCTCGCTGGACGCCAACGCCGCCGCCTCGGTCCGCTTCGCCCCCGGTGCCGGTCCCGCCTTCGCCGCCGAGCTCGTCTCCGCGGCCAAGGGCGAGCCGTCCAGCGACGACGCCCGCTCGATCGTCGCGCTCCTGCGCGAGGCCGGCGAGGACGTCGTCATCCTCGCCTCCGAGCGCGTCGGCGTAGCGCTCGCGGCTCTGGCCGATGCGCTGGGCCTGCGCGACCGCGCCGGTGCCGGCCTGCTCGTGGTGCCGTCCTCGGCCAACGGCCGCGGCCTGCGCGAGGTCGGCTTCCTGCCCGACGCCGGCCCGGGCCTGAGCCCGGTCGCCGAGCCCGGCCGCCACGCCGGCCAGATCGCCGAGGCCGCCGCGACCGGCGACATCACGGCGCTGTGGCTGCTCGGCATCGACCCGCTGCGCGACCTCCCCTACCGGCTGCGCTGGGAGCAGGCGCTCTCGCGCGCGGCCACCGTGATCGCGCACACGAACTTCCTGACCGAGGGCATCCGCGACCACGCGACCGTCGTCTTCCCGGCTGAGGCCTACGCCGAGAAGGACGGGACGCTCACGCATCCCGACGGCCGCCTCCAGCGCGTGCGCCCGGCGATCGGCCACAGCGGCGCCGGCCGCTACGGCTGGCAGGTCCTCACCGACCTCGGCACGCGCGTGGGCCTGCACGTCCCGCGCGTCCTGACGTCCGGCATCGCGCTGGCCCAGCTCGCGCAGGCCGTCCCGTTCTACGCCGGGATCACGCAGGACGAGATCGGCGGGCGCGGCATCCGCTGGCAGGAGCGCCCCGCGGCCTCTGCCTTCCCCGCGCCGGCACCGGCCTCCGTGAACGTCTCGCCGGCTCCCCGAGTGGGTCCGAGCGCCCCGGCCTCCGGCCTGCGCCTGGGCACCTTCCGCTCCATCTGGGCCTCGCCCGAGGTCGAGCACTCGCCGGCGCTGGCGTTCCTGCGCCCACGCCAGAAGATCGAGATGGCCCCGTCGGACGCCGACCGCCTCGGCCTCGGCGACGGACAGCGCGTGCTCGTCTCCAACAACGGCACCCAGGTCAGCGCGACGGTCGCGCTGCGCCAGGCCATCCCGGCCGGCTCCGTCTTCCTGCAGGACGGGCTCGCCGAGGACTCGGCCAACGTCCTCACCGGTTCGATCGTCGAGGTCCGACGCGCATGACGCCCCCGCTCGCCGAGATCTACCTCGTGGAACCCTGGTGGATGCAGATCGTGAAGGGGCTCGTCTTCTTCCTGATCGTCTTCAACTTCGTCCCGATCACGCTGATGGCCGAGCGCAAGATCCTCGGCCGCTTCCAGGGCCGCTACGGCCCCAACCGCGTCGGCCCGGGCGGCTGGTTCCAGGCGATCGCCGACATCGGCAAGCTCCTGGGCAAGCAGCAGTTCTCGCCCCGCTACGCGCAGCGGTTCCTCTACGTGCTCGCGCCGTGCCTGTCGGTCATCGCGGCCGCCGGCACCGTGGCCATCATCCCGTTCGGCCCCGTCGTCGACATCTTCGGCGTCCAGACCGGCCTCTACGGGATCGACGTCTCCGTCGGCATCCTCTACGTCTTCGCGCTGGGCGCCATCTCGTTCTACGGGCTGATGCTCGGCGGCTGGGCCTCGAGCAACAAGTACTCGTTCCTGGGCGCCATGCGCTCGGCCGCGCAGCTGATCTCCTACGAGGCCGCGCAGGGCATGGCCCTCGTCGGCGTCGTGATCACGGCGCAGTCGCTCTCGCTGACCGAGATCGTCGAGGGCCAGAAGGGCATGTGGTACTTCATCCCGCAGTTCTTCGGGATGATCATCTTCATCATCGCCGGCTTCGCGGAGTCCAACCGCGCGCCGTTCGCGCTGCCCGAGGGCGAGGCCGAGATCATCGGCGGCTACGGCACCGAGTACGGCGGCGGGCGCTTCGCCAACTACTACATGGCGGAGTACCTCGAGGTCGTCGTGATCTCGTTCCTGACGATCACGCTCTTCTTCGGCGGCTGGCAGCTGCCCTTCGGCATCGACCCGCCGCACTGGGTCGACCCGTTCGTGGTGATCTTCAAGGCCCTGTTCATGATCTTCTTCTTCATCTGGATCCGCGCGACGCTCCCTGCGCTGCGCTACGACCAGCTGATGAGCTTCGGCTGGAAGATCCTCCTCCCGCTGGCCACGCTCAACACGCTGGTGACGGCGATCCTGGTGGTGACTCTCTGATGACCCCTCCCTACGACCCCGGTGACGTGGTCGAGGTCCTGCGCGCTCCCGAGCCCGGAGGCGCCGGCGGCGCCTACCGCGCGTTCGGTGAGACGCTGCGCGGCCTCAAGACGACGATGAAGCGGATGACCGAGAAGCCGGTCACCGTCCAGTACCCCGAGGAGAAGTACCCCGTGTACCCGCGCTTCCGCGGGCGCCACAAGCTGCATCGCTTCGAGGACACGGGGCTGGAGAAGTGCGTCGGCTGCTCCCTGTGCGCGGCCGCCTGCCCGGCGGACTGCATCCGTGTCGTCGCGGCCGAGAACCAGCCCGAGCACCGGGTGTCCGCGGGCGAGCGCTACGCCGCGGTCTACGAGATCAACCTCTCGCGCTGCATCTTCTGCGGCTACTGCGAGGTCGCGTGTCCGTTCGACGCGATCACCATGGGCCACGACTACGAACTGTCCGACTACGACCGGTCCGACCTGATCTTCACGAAGGAGATGCTGCTGGCCGAGCCTCTCGAGCGCACGCCACTCCGGCGTGAAGGCGAGTAGCTTCCCCGCGGGTCAATAGCTGATGTCGCAGTTCTTCTTCTTCCTCACCGCGATCATCGCCGTGGCTGGTGCCATCGGCGTGGTCACGCTGCGCAACCCGTTCTACTCGGTGTTGTCGCTCGTCTGCCACCTGTTCGCGCTGGCCGGCCTCTTCCTGCTGCTGCAGGCCGAGTTCGTCGCCTTCGCCCAGGTCGTCGTCTACGCCGGCGCCGTCATGGTGCTCTACGTCTTCGTGGTCGGCTACGTCGGCGGCGACGACGAGACCGTCCACCCGTGGGACGGCCCCGCGCAGAAGGGCATCGCCTTCGTCTTCGCCGGCATGCTGTTCCTCGAGCTGTGCCTGGCGATCCTCGGCTCCGGCCTCAAGGCGCTGGACACCCGGGGCGCGGGCTTCGTGCCCGGCTTCGGCTCCCCCGGCGACATCGGCGAGCTGCTGCTGACCAAGTTCCTCTTCGCCTTCGAGGCCGCCTCGGTGCTGCTGCTCGTGGCCGCCGTCGGCGCCGTCGTGCTCGCCCGCCGCCGCGGTGGCATCCACGACGAGGAGCAGCGCCTCTCCTTCACCGAGTTCATGCGCCCCATCGGCACCGGCACCACCGCCGAGGGCGTCGGCACGCGCGACGCGGGCATCAACCTGCCCGCGCCCGCCGCTCCGGCCGCCCCGCGCTCCGACCGCGAGACCCTGCCCACCGGGGGTGAGCGCCCGTGAACATGAACTGGTTCGTCGTCGTCTCGGCGATGATCTTCTGCATCGGCGGCGCCGGCGTCATCACGCGCCGCAGCCCGCTCGTGACCCTGCTCTGCCTGGAGCTCATGCTCAACGCCGGCAACCTCGCGTTGATCGCCTTCAGCCGCATGTGGGGCAACGAGGAAGGCCAGATCTTCGCCATCATCGTCATGGTCGTCGCGGCCTGTGAGGTCACCGTCGGCCTCGGCGTGATCGTGGCCATGTACCGCCGCCGGCTGCCCATCGACGTCGACGACATGCGGGAGCTGCACGGATGACGACCGCTGCCTGGATCGTCCTGGCCCTTCCGCTGGCCGGGACGCTCATCATCAGCCTGGGCTACCGCTTCCTCGGGCGCGCCGCCGGCTGGATCGGGACGCTGGCCATCGCCGGCTCCTTCGCCGCCGCGGTGGTCACGTTCCTGAAGCTGCAGGACCAGGCCCAGGAGCACCGGCAGGTGGCCGCGACGCTCTACGACTACGCCAACACGGTCGGCGTGGACGCGAAGATCACGATCCTCATCGACCCGCTGTCGGTGCTGATGATCCTGGTCGTGACCGGCGTCTCGACGCTGATCCACCTGTACTCGGTGACGTACATGGCCAGCGACCGCGGCGTCGCGCGGTACTTCGCCTACCTGAACTTCTTCGTCTTCTCGATGCTGCTGCTGGTCCTGGCCGGCAACTTCTTCCTGCTGATCGTCGGGTGGGCGTTCGTCGGCTCGGCCTCCTACCTGCTGATCTCCTTCTGGTTCCGCCGCCAGACCGCGACGCGGGCGGGCATGAAGGCGTTCATCATCAACCACGTCGGCGACATCGGCCTGACGCTGGGCGTCTTCTTCCTGTTCAAGCACTTCGGGACGCTGGACTACCTCGGCGTCTTCGAGCAGGCCCACACGGTCTCGACGAACAACGGCGATCTCGTCGCCGGGATGATCCTGCTGCTGGTCGGCGCGTTCGCGAAGTCCGCGCAGATGCCGCTGCACACCTGGCTGGCCGACGCCATGGAGGGCCCGACCCCGGTCTCCTCCCTGATCCACGCGGCCACGATGGTCACCGCCGGCGTCTACCTGATCGCCCGCATGTGGCCGCTGTTCGAGGTCACTCCCGCGGCCGCGAACGTCGGCGCGATCGTCGGCTGCTGCACGCTCGTCGTCGCCGCGACGATCGCCCTGACGCAGACCGACATCAAGCGCGTGATCGCGTACTCGACGATGTCGCAGATCGGCTACATGGTCATGGGCGTGAGCTCCGGCGCGTACGCCGCCGGCATGTTCCACTTCATGACCCACGCCTTCTTCAAGGCGCTGCTGTTCATGGGCGCCGGCTCGGTCATCGGCGCGATGGCCGGCGTGCAGGACATGAACAAGATGGGCGGCTTCCGCAAGGTCCTCCCGTTCACGTTCGTGACCATGCTGATCGGCTCGCTGGCGCTGGCCGGCATCCCGCCCTTCTCCGGCTTCTTCTCCAAGGACGAGATCCTCGCCGACGTCGCCCAGCGCGGCGGCTGGCACTGGGCGCTCGTCGTCGCCGGCTACTTCGCCGCGTTCCTGACCGCGATCTACGCCTTCCGGCTGATGTTCCGCGTGTTCGGCGGCAAGAAGGTCCCCGAGGCCGAGGAGCTGGCCCACGGCCACCTCGCCCACGCCGAGGTCCACACCAACCCGACCGACGGCGAGGTCGAGGACACCGACATCGGCTTCCCCGGCCCGGAGCACTACATCGCCGAGCGCGCGCTCCCGATGAAGGTCGCCATGGGCGTCCTGGCGCTGCTGGCCACGATCGCCGGCTTCCTGCAGATCCCGACCGTCACCGACGAGATCCACAAGTTCCTGGAGCCGACGTTCCACGGCTCCAAGTACTACGACTCCCTGGGACCGTCGGACTCCTTCTCCTTCATCGGCATGGCCGTCGGCGCCGCCATCGGCCTGGCCGGCATCTTCATCGCCTGGCAGATCTGGTCCAAGCGGCCCGGCACCTCGACGGTGATCCTGAACCGCTTCAAGCCGGCCTACACGCTGCTGTTCAACAAGTGGTACTTCGACGAGGTGATCGACTACGCCGTCGTCCGCCCCACCGCGTGGGTCGGCCGCTTCGCGCAGCAGACGTTCGAGCGCCTCTTCATCAACGACGCCCTCGTCGGCGGCACCTCGCTGATCGTGCGCGCCGGTTCGGCCGCCGTCCGCGCCGCCCAGTCCGGCCTGCTGCGCTCCTACGCCGCGATGCTGCTCCTCGGCCTCGGCGGCGTCGCCCTCTACTTCCTGCTCCAGAGCTGATCCACTGATGAACCTCTCGATCCTCCTCTGGCTCCCGGCCGCGGTCGGCCTCGTCGCCGCCTTCGCGCCGCGCCAGATCGCGCCGAAGCTCGTCGCGCTCGCCACCCTCGTCACGCTCGGGCTGGCGATCTACCTGATCGCCGACTACGACCCGTCGGGCGGGATGCAGCACGTCACCGACACGATGTGGATCAGCCAGCTCGGCATCCACTACAAGCTCGGCGTCGACGGCCTGAACCTCTTCCTCATCGGCCTGACGACGCTCGGCTTCGCCGCCGCCGCGGTGGCCGCGAACTTCCGCCAGTGGGACAAGCCGGGGCTCTTCTACCTGCACCTGGCCCTCGGCGAGACCGCCGTGCTGGGCGCGTTCATGGCCCAGGACCTCGCGCTCTTCGTCGTCTTCTTCGACCTGATGCTGATCCCGTTCTACTTCCTCGCGGGCCAGTGGGGCGTGGGCGACGACCGCATCAAGGCCGTCACGAAGATGGTCGTCTACACGTTCGTCGGCTCCCTGCTGATGCTCGGTGCCGCGATCGCGACCGGCGTCCTGTCGGCCGGCGACGGCCACGCCATCTCCTTCGCGCTGAGCGACCTGCGCGCGCACAAGCTGGGCACGAGCACGCAGGAGTGGATCTTCCTGCTCTTCGCGCTGGCCTTCCTGGTCAAGATGCCCGCCTTCCCGTTCCACGGCTGGATGCCCGACGGCTACAAGGCGATGCCGATCGAGGTCCTCGCGGTCTTCTCCGCCGTCCTCTCCAAGGTCGCGGCCTACGGGTTCCTGCGGATCGTCCTGCCGGTCTTCCCCGACGCCACCGCGCACTTCCAGGACCTGATGCTCATCCTGGCGCTGGCCTCGATCCTCTACGGCTCGGTCATGGCGTTCACCTCGACCAACGCGCGCCTCGTCCTGGGTTACTCGTCCATCGCCCAGCTCGGCTTCATCACGCTGGGGATCTTCGCGCTCAACGACCGCGGCGCCCAGGGCGCGGTGCTGCAGATGGTCAACCACGGCCTCGTGGTCATCCCGCTGATCCTCATCGTCGGGATCCTCGCCCGCCGCGCGGGCGGCTCCGAGGACCTGCGCGACATGGGCGGCATCGCCTTCCGCGCCCCGGTGCTCGCCACGCTGTTCCTGATCTCCGCGTTCGCCACGCTCGCGATGCCGGGCTCCTCGAACTTCGTCGGCGAGTTCTTCATCCTCCTGGGCGTCTTCGAGTCCAAGCAGGCCTTCGCCTACATCGCGTTCGCCGGTGTCGCGCTCGCCGCGGTCTACGCGCTGCGGCTCTTCATCCGCGCGATGCACAACCGCCCGTCGCCGCAGGTCGAGTCCAAGGAGCTGTCGTTCCGCGACGGCCTCGTGCTCGTCCCGCTCGTCGCGGTGATCCTGTTCTTCGCGGTCTACCCCCAGCTCGCGCTGCACCGCGCCGAGAAGAGCGTGACCGCCACCATCCAGCCCGCCGTCGAGGTGACGAAGTGATCGCCGCCGCCACGCAGACCGTGCACGGTCCCCACATCGACGTCGCCGGCCTCTCGCCGCTGATCGCGCTGGGAGGCGGGGCGATCGTCGTCCTGCTCGTCGGACTGCTGCGCCCCCGCTTCGTTCGCGAGGGCCTCGTGCCGCTCCTGTCGCTCGTGGCGCTCGGCGCCACGCTCGGCCTCTCGATCTGGCAGTGGAACGAGGGCAAGTCGATCATCTCCGGCGCGCTGCGCGTCGACTCCCTCGCGCTCGGGCTGACCGCCCTGTTCGTCATCGCCGGCATGCTCACCGTGGTGCTGTCGTGGCGTGCCCTCGCGCCGCGCGAATCGGCGCATGGCGAGTACTACGCGATGCTGCTGGCCTCGATCGCGGGCATGAGCGTGCTCGTCCAGGCGCAGAACCTCGTCACCCTCTTCCTCGGCCTCGAGCTGCTCTCGATCCCGCTCTACGTGCTGTGCGCGACGGAGATGCGGCGCGCGAGCTCGCTGGAGTCCGGCCTGAAGTACCTGATCGTCGGCTCCGTCGGCTCGGCCACGCTGCTGTACGGCCTCGCGCTGATCTACGGCGCGACGGGCTCGACCGACTTCGCCGGGATCGCCCACGCGCTGCCCAAGGGCTCGGCGATGCTGACCGACCCGCTGTTCCTGACCGGCATGGCGCTCGTCGTCGTCGGACTGGCCTTCAAGGCGTCCGTCGCCCCGTTCCACCAGTGGACGCCGGACGTCTACGAGGGCGCGCCGACCCCGATCACCGCCTTCATGGCGACCGCGACCAAGGCCGCCGCCCTCGGCGTCTTCATCCGCTTCTTCGACGTGGCGCTCATCAACGCCCACGACAACTGGGCGCCCGTCCTGGCCGCGCTGGCCGCCGTGACGATCGTCGTCGGCAACGTCGGCGCGATCGGCCAGAGCTCGGTCAAGCGGATCCTCGCCTGGTCGGGCGTCGCCCAGGCCGGCTACATGCTCGCCGGCGTGGTCGTCGGCACCCAGCTCGGCATCCAGGCCGTCACGTTCTACCTGGCCGGCTACCTGGTCATGAACATCGCCGCCTTCGCGGTCGTCGTCGCCCGCTCCCGGGAGACCGCGCTGGGCGACTCGCTCGCCGCCTTCGAGGGGCTCGGCGGACGCAACCCCTTCCTGGGCTGGTCGATGACCATCGCGATGCTCGGCCTGGCCGGCATCCCCGGCACCGCGGGCTTCGTCGGCAAGTTCTTCCTCATCGACGCGGCGGTCGACGGCGACTACACGTGGCTGGGCATCGTCATCGTCATCGGGTCGGCGATCTCGCTGACCTACTACCTGCGCATCATCGCGGCGATCTGGATGAAGCCCACCCCGCACGCCGTCCCGGCGCTGGCCGGCGGCTCCGCCGAGATCGAGCCCGGGGAGGTCCCGGTCGGCCCCCGCCCGGCCGGCCTCGAGGTCACCGCGGTCGCCGTCCTCTGCGCCGCCGCCACGATCGTGCTGGGCATCGTCCCCGGCCCGCTCTTCGACGTCGCGAAGGACACCGCGACGGCGATCGGCCACCTGCTGTAGCGCCGGGACCGAGCGGTAGGGTCCTCGCACAATGACCGTCTTCGCCATCACCGCGTACGAGATCTCCGTCTGGCTGCACATCGTCGCCGTGGTCGTCGGGCTGGGCGCGTCGTTCTCCTTCGCGATCCTCAACCCGGTCGCGATCTCGATGGGGCCGAGGTACCTGCCGCTCGTCCATCGCACGCAGCTGACGATCAGCCGCTACCTGGTCAACCCGGCGCTGGTGCTCATCCTCGTCACCGGCATCTACCAGACGTCGGACGGCGACTGGAAGTTCGGCTCGTTCTGGATCAGCGCGACCTTCGCGATCGTCATCGTCCTCGGCGGGCTGGTCGGGGGCTTCTTCATGCCCAGCGACAAGCGGCTCGGCGCGCTGGTCGAGACCGAGATCGCCGCCGCGGGCGATGGCCCGGTCGTGCTGTCGGAGGCCTACCGGCGCGGGCAGCGCTCCCAGCTCATCGCCGGTCAGGTCACCGGCATCCTCATCATCGTCGCCATCTTCCTCATGGTGGTCAAACCGGGCGCCTGACGGGTAGTCCTCCGTCGCCATGAATCGCGACGAAGAAGCCGACCACACCCAGGACCCCCGCGGCACCGACACCGGCGCCGGCTATCCCGAGGAGCAGCCCTCCGGCGCCCAGCCCGGCGTGCAGCGCGACGAGGGACACGAACGCCAGGGCCGATCCCGGGGCGACGACGCCCCGGACGGCAAGGACGACCAGGACGGGGATCCCGGCCAGGCGACGGGCAACCCGAACGCCGCGGGCTGAGGCGACGGCGCTCGGACGTTGGCGCGACCGCCCAATCGTGCGGAGCGAGCGGGCGATTGCGCCCCTCGCACCGATAGGCTCCCCGCGTGCGCATCACCGCGAAAGCCGACTATGCCGTGAGGGCCGCCGCCGAGCTGGCCGCGGCCTACGGCGGCGAGCGTCCGGTCAAGGGCGAGACGATCGCGACGAACCAGGGCATCCCGCAGAAGTTCCTGGAGAACATCCTCTCCGACCTGCGCCAGTCGGGGCTGGTCAAGAGCCAGCGCGGCGTCGACGGCGGCTACCGGCTGGCCAAGCCCCCCGCCGACATCAGCGTCGCGGACGTGATCCGCGCCGTCGAGGGCCCGCTCGCCTCCGTGCGCGGCGAGGCGCCCGAGGACGTCGAGTACGGCGGCGCCGCGCAGCCGCTGCAGGACGTGTGGATCGCGGTCCGCGCCTCGCTGCGCCAGGTCGTCGAGCACGTCACCCTGGCCGACCTCTCGGGCGGCAAGGTGCCGGCGAAGGTCGCCAAGATGGCCGGCGACCCCGACGCACGTCAGCGGCGGTAGCGGCGGCTACTCCGCCGCGTCGTCCGCCGCAGCTGCCGGCACCGTCGTCACCGGCGCGTCGCCGGGGATCGAATCGACCGGTGTGCCCGCGGTCGGGCGCAGCCAGACGATGTCGCCGGCGGTGAGCTCCAGCTGGCTCGCCTCGTCGCGGGTCAGCTGCGCCGTGACGGGGTCCTGACCGTCGAGCGCGAGGTCGATGCGGACCTCGAAGCCGAGGTAGGTGATGCGCGTGACCTGCGCCTCGAACGTGCCGGCGTCGGGCTCGGACAGGACGGCGATGTCGTGTGGGCGCACCAGCTTGTCGCCGAGCTGGGAGACCGGCCCGAGGAAGCCCATCACGAAGCGGTTGGCCGGCTGGTCGTAGAGCTCCAGCGGCGAGCCGACCTGCTCGATCCTCCCGTGGTCCATCACCGCGATGTGGTCGGCGATCGCCATCGCCTCCTCCTGGTCGTGCGTGACGAGGATCGTCGTGACGTGGACCTCGTCGTGCAGGCGGCGCAGCCACTCGCGCAGGTCGGTGCGGACCTTCGCGTCCAGCGCCCCGAACGGCTCGTCGAGCAGCAGCACGCGCGGCTCCACGGCGAGCGCGCGGGCCAGGGCCATGCGCTGGCGCTGGCCCCCGGACAGCTGGTTGGGGTAGCGATCGGCGTAGCCGGCGAGCCCGACGATGCCCAGCAGCTCCTCCACGCGGTCGCGGACGCGGTCCTTGGGCTGCTTGCGGATCGTCATGCCGAAGGCGACGTTGTCACGCACGGTCATGTGCTTGAACGCGGCGTAGTGCTGGAAGACGAAGCCGATCTCCCGGCGCTGCGGGGGGACGTTCGTCGCGTCGGTCCCGCTGATCTCGATCATCCCGCTGTCGGGGAGCTCGAGGCCGGCGATGATCCGCAGCAGGGTCGACTTGCCCGAGCCGGACGGGCCGAGGAGCGCGGTCAGCGAGCCGTCGGGCACCTCCAGCGACACGTCGTCCAGCGCCACGTACTCCCCGAACCGCTTGGTGATCGATCGCGCGGCGATCATGCCTCTGACTCTTCCTTCCGCCGGTTGAACGTGGTCATGGCCAGCAGCGTCGCCAGGGCGATGACCGCGAGCAGCGCCGACGCCGCGTAGGCGCCGGACAGGTCGTAGTTCTGGAAGCGCTGCTCGACGAGCAGCGTGAGGGTGATCGTCTCACCCGAGATGTGACCCGAGACGACCGAGACCGCGCCGAACTCGCCGATCGCGCGCGCCGTCGACAGGACGACGCCGTAGGCGATGCCCCAGCGGATGGCCGGCAGCGTGATGCGCCAGAAGGTCTGCCAGCCCGAGGCGCCGAGCGTCGCGGCGGCCTGCTCCTGGTCGTCGCCGATCTCGCGCAGCACCGGCGTCACCTCGCGCACCACGAACGGCAGCGAGACGAAGATCGTCGCCAGGACGATGCCCGGGAACGAGAAGATCACCTGGATGCCGGCGTTCGTGAGCGCCGAGCCGAACCAGCCGTTCGTGCCGTAGACGAGCACGAGCGACAGGCCGATGACGATCGGCGAGACCGCGAACGGCAGGTCGATGAGCGCGTCCAGCAGCCACTTGCCGCGGAATCGCCCGCGGGCCAGGGCCAGGGCGCAGACCACGCCGAAGACGGTGTTGAGCACGACGGCGATGACCGACACCTCGATCGTCAGCCAGAAGGCCGACACCGCCTGCGGGGTCGTGATCGAGTCAAGGACGGAGGTCACGCCGTGCTCGAACGTGCGGTAGAAGATCACGCTGACCGGGATCAGCAGGAGCGCCGCCAGGTAGCCGAGGCCGAGGACGCGCAGGCCGATGCGCCACCTGCGGTCAACCGTCATGGCGGCGATGGGTGGGGTCGAACCGGCCCAGCAGGCGGATCCCGATCAGCACGAGCAGGGAGACGAGCAGCAGCACGACCGAGACGGCGGATGCGCTGATCTCCGCGTCGGACTCGATCAGCTTGAAGACGTAGACGGAGGAGACCTGCGTCTGGAGCGGGATGTTGCCCGAGATCAGCACCACCGAGCCGAACTCGCCGACGGCACGGGCGAAGGCCAGCGCGGCACCCGAGAGGATCGCCGGGACGATGTTCGGCAGGATGATGCGGCGGAACACGGTGAGGTTCGACGCCCCGAGCGAGATCGCCGCCTGCTCCATCTCGCGGTCCAGTTCGATGAGCACGGGCTGGACGGCGCGGATGACGAACGGCAGCGTCACGAACAGCAGGGCCAGCAGGACGGCGGCCTGCGTGAAGGCGATGTCGATGCCGACCGGGCTGTTGGAGCCGTAGAGCGCCATCAGCGTGATGCCGGCGACGATCGTCGGCAGCGCGAACGGGAGGTCGATCAGGGCGTTCAGCACCCGCTTTCCGGGGAAGCGGTCGCGGACCAGGACCCACGCGATGAGCGTCCCGGTGACCGCGTTGATCGCCGCGCAGACCAGCGAGACGAGCAGCGTGAAGCGCAGCGCGGCGAGCGCCTGACGGCTCGTGACCGCGTCCCAGAACGTGCCGGTGCCGTCGTCGAGCGAGCGCACGACGACGGCGGCCAGCGGGAGCAGCACGATGACGCTCAGCCACAGGGTCGCCACCCCGAGGCCGAGCGCACTCGACCCGGAGGCCGAGCGGCGGCGGCGAAGCGCGATCGCGCTCACTTGGACGTCGACACCCCGGCGTCCTCCTCGATCTTCGCGATCGACCCCTTGTCGACGTCGAAGAAGCTGTCGTTGACCTTGGACCAGCCGCCCAGGTCATCGATCGTGAAGAGGCCGGAGGGAGTCGGGAACGTGCTGGCGTTGGCCTTGAGGACGGACGCGTCGACCGGGCGGTAGCCCCACGACGCGAAGACCTCCTGGCCGGGCTTGGAGAGCGCGTAGTCCACGAACGCCTTGGCGGCGGCCGGGTCCTTGGACTTCGTCGTCGCGGCGATCGGGTTCTCGATCCTGATCGTCTGATCGGGCACGACGTAGTCGATCTTCGAGCCCTTCTTCTGCGCCGTGATCGCCTCGTTCTCATAGGAGAGCGCGACGTCGCCGTTGCCGTTGAGGAAGTTCTGCAGCGACTCGCGGCCCGACTTGTCCTGCACCTTGACGTGATCGGTGAGCAGCGACTTGACGTAGGCGAGGCCCGCCGCCGGGTTCTGGCCGGCGTCGGACTTGGCGCCGTAGGCGGCCATCAGGTTCCACTTCGCGCCGCCCGAGGAGAACGGGTTCGGCGTGAGGACGTCGACGCCGGGCTTGAGCAGGTCGTCCCAGGTCCTGATGCCCTTCGGGTTGCCCTTGCGCACGACGAAGACGACGACGGAGTCGCTGACCATGCCCTTGGTCGGGGTGTCGGCCCAGGTCTTGGAGACCAGGCCGGCGTCGGCGAGCTTGTTCATGTCCGGGGACAGGGAGAAGGCGACGACGTCCGCCGGCTGACCGGCCACAACCGCCCGCGACTGGTCGCCGGAGGCGCCGAAGGACTCCTTGAAGCCGATGCCGTTGCCCGCGTCGGTCTTCTTGAAGGCGGGGATGATCTCGTCGTAGACGACCTGTGGGGTCGAGTAGGCGACGAGGGACAGCGTGCCCTTCGCGCCGCCGCTGTCGGACGAGCTGCCCCCGCTCGCGTCCGAGGATCCCCCGCAGCCGGCGGCCGCCAGGGCGGTGAGCGCGAGGGTCCCGGCGAGCAGATTGCGAACGTTCGTCACCGGCTTCTCCATAAATCTTGTAGACATTACGGTGATTAAGTGTAGCGGCTTCTCCATCAAGCCGGTCGGGACGGTCAACCCTATGGGCGCTATCTTGATGATCGGCTTCATGATCGCCGGTGCGGCCGGTACCGTGCGGCGGGCCTCATGGAGTCCTTCACCGCCGCCGAGCGCGAGCGCCTCGCGCCCCACTTCACCCACCTGGACCGTCCCGTCTTCGCGCTGGTCAACCTGCCCGAGACCGTCAAGGGCGCGCTCCTGGCGCGCTACTCCCGCTATCCCGGGACGCTGCGGCGGATGTTTCTGGACGAGTTCGCCGACTCGCTGCCGGCCGGCGGCGCGGTCTGGGACGGCGACGAGGGCGAGCGGGCCGCGCAGCTGTACGAGCGCATCTTCCTGGGCTACGGCGACGACTCGGTGGCCCAGCTCGGCGGCGCCCACGTCGCGTGCGAGTGGGTCTCCAACGTCCTGACCAAGGTCCTCCAGCGCCCGCGCCTGGCCGCCTACCTCGAGCAGTCCACGCGCTACATCTCCTACGACCAGCCGATGGAGGACGGGGGCTACCGCTACTACCGCGACCCGTCGCTGGGGCCGCAGTACGCGACGGCGATGGACGGCCTCTTCGACGCGTACTCGTCCGCCCTCCCGCGCGTCGTGAGGTGGGTCGACGAGTCGTTCCCGGGCGATCCGTCCCCGGCGCGGACGCGGGCGATGAAGGCCAAGGCGCTGGACCTGCTGCGCGGCCTGCTGCCGGCCGCGTCGCTCTCCCACATGGGGATCTACGCCAGCGGCCAGACCTACGAGCAGCTGATCCTCCACCTCCTCGCCCACCCGCTGCCCGAGGCGCGGCGCTACGGCGAGCAGATCCTCGACGCGGTGAAGGCCGTCATGCCGAGCTTCGTCGCCCGCGTGGAGCGGCCCGACCGTGGCGGGGAGTGGATCTCCTACCTCCAGGCCCGCGACGGCGCCGGCGAGCGCTGGACGCAGCGGCTCGGGCTGGACGACGCGTCGGCCGCGGCGGTGGCCGAGGACACAGGTCCGTCCGTGCGGCTGCTGCACGTCGACGGCGACGAGGAGTCGCTGCTGGCGGCGCTGCTGTTCGAGGCGTCCGGGGTGAGCGAGGAGCGCACGCGCGGCACGCTGGCGGGTCTCGGCGCAGACGAGCGGGCGCGCATGCTCGCCGACCTGGTCGGCGACCGCACCAACCGCCGCTACCGCCCGGGACGCGGCTTGGAGTCCCTGCGCTACCGCTTCGAGATCGTCAGCGACTACGGCGCGTTCCGCGACCTGCAGCGCCACCGGATGCTCACCGTCCAGTGGCAGCGGCTCGGTCCGCACCTCGGCGCCGAGGTGCCCGAGGACGTCGACGCCGCCGGCTGCGGCGACCTGTACCGCGGGGCGCTGGAGCGCTCGGCCGCCGAGTGGGAGCGGCTGACCGCGGCCGGGCACTCGCGCGAGGCGCTCTACGCGCTGTGCCTGGGCTACCGCATCCGCTACGTGCTCGACCTCAACGCCCGCGAGGCGATGCAGCTGATCGAGTTGCGCTCCGGCCGCGAGGGGCATCCCAGCTACCGGGCCGTGGCCCACGAGATGCACCGCGCGATCGGGGCGGTCCACCCCGCGGTCGCGGCGGCGATGACGCACGTCGATCACGAGACCGAGCCGCGGCTGGAGCGGATCCTGGCCGAGATGCGCACCGAGGCCAAGCGCGGCGCGAGGGCCTGACGGGACCGCGACGACGAGGCCGGCGCGACTCTGCGCGCGGGTCTGAGGGGACCGCGGCCGCGAGCCTGCCGCGCCGCCGTCCCGTCCGCGGCCCGGCGCCCGACGACTCGACGCGTAGGGCGGCGCCGCGGCGGGGTAGAGAAGGCCCGTGGTCTGCACCCTGACATTCGACGACGGCCCCGATCCGCGCTGGACCGCGCGGGTCCTCGACGCGCTGGCGACGGCCCGCGTGCGCGCCACGTTCTTCGTGCTCGCCCCCCAGGCGGCGCACCACCCGCGGATGATCGAGCGGACGCTGGCCGAGGGGCACGAGGTGCAGCTGCACGGCGCCGCGCACCTGCGTCACCCCGAGCACGATCGCCCGACGATCGAGCGCGACACCGACCTCGCGCTCGTCCGGCTCGCCGAGCTCGGCGTGCGCCCGACTCTGTGGCGGCTGCCGTGGGGCCGGGCGGCGGAGTGGTCGCAGGCGGTGGCCGACGAGCGCGGGCTGACGATCGTCGGGTGGGACGCCGACACCCATGACTGGCGCGGAGACGACGCCGCGACGATGCTCAACGCGGTCACCCCGCACCTGGCCGACGGGGCGGTGGTCCTGGCCCACGACGGCCTGGGCCCCGGAGCGACCCGCGACGGCTGCGACCAGACGGTGGCGCTGATCGCGCCCCTGGTGACCGCGGCGCGAGAGCGAGGCCTGCGCTGCGCACCGATGAGCGAGAACCCGGCGGCCCTGGCCACGGCGCGCGCCGCCGCCACGACGTCCTCATGGGCGTTTGGCGAGCTGAGCTCCACGACGGTGCTCCGATCGCCCAACCCCCTGGCGGGCGCGGACGTCATGGGTGACGCGGAGGGCGGGCGGATCGTGCGCCCCGCCGGCGCGCATCTCGAGCCGCCGCGATGAGCTGCGTGACCGAGCCGGCGCTCGATCCCGTTGCGCTCACCGCCGCGTTCTATCGACGGGCACCTCAACGCGATCGAGCGGCTCGAGGTGCACGCGTCCCCCGCCCTGCGCGACGCTGATCGCCGTGCTCGGGGAACCGGGCGCGATCGGGCTGCAGCCGTGGTTCGCCCGCGACGACGTCGTCATCCCCTGCACGTGACGAGCAGGACCCATCGGACCGTGCCTGGAGCTCGGCATGGCCTCGACGAGGCACCGCTGGAACGCCGTCGGGTGCGCGCCGCCGGCCGCCTCGCCGCCGTCCTCGCGCGCGACCCCGGCGCCGACCACCACCACTTCGCCGGGCGTCGATGTCGTTGACGGCGGGCGCATACGTCACCATTGGGGGCATGGAGCCGCTGGTCGCCCTCGAGGACGAAGCGCTCGTGCGGCGCCTCTCGGTGGCGGGGATCCCGATCGAGCGTCCCGCCGGCGTGCGCGTGCGCACCGCTCCGCGCCTGTCCGGCCGCGC
>JAOPZL010000141.1 GCA_025964175.1 Solirubrobacterales bacterium | reverse complement strand
GAACACGCCGTTCTTCAGCCGCGTGGTGGCGAACGTCGACCACCTCCTGCCGCGTCTGACCTGCAGCTGCACGAGCTTGCGCGAGCTCGTGCTCGCCCCGGCGACGGTGCCGGAGAACGTGACCTCGGCGCCCGTGCGGACGCTGCTCGCGCTCGACCGCAGGCTCACCTTCGACGACACCGCGACCGCGACGTGCGTGACGGAGGCGTACGTGGTGTCGCGCAGCGTGGTGCGGTAGCCGAAGCTGTAGATCCGCGACGGGCCCGCCGGGACGGAGAACGTGAATCGACCCTCCCTGTCCGTCTTGACCGCGCCGGCGATCGAACCCACCGCGCCCTTCCGATCGACGTGCACGATCACGTCGACCTGGGCGTTGCGCACCGGATAGCCCGAGCCCGCCGTGGCCAGGACGCCGCTGATCGTGCTGGTCGATCCGTAGGCGAGGGCCTTGCTGCCCGACGCCAGCGTGGCGGTCAGCTTCAGCGGCTCGTTCGCGTCGGAGTCACCGTTGTGCGCCGTACCTCCCGCAGCCGGCACGGGCAGGACGACGTTCGCGAGGTCCAGGCCGAGCCCACGGTCGTTGATTCTCATCACGCCGTCCGCGCCTGTCCTCGCGGGGGCGACGAGATCCTCCAGGCCGCCGGATCCGCCTGATCCGGAGTTGGTCCCCGCGAGGACGATCGGCGTGACGGCCGAGCGCGATTGCGTCGAACCGCCGTTCGTGGTGGCGGTCACGACGGAGCGGATCGTCGCGCCGGCGTAGGCGTCGACGACATCCAGCGACGGGCCGCTCTGCCCGCTGATCGCGTGGCAGGCGCCGCCGGCCGGGTCACACAGCTCCCACCCGTAGGTGTAGGTGGCGCCGCTGACGTCGTTCCAGGCGCCGTCGTCGGTGGTCAGGGTGCCGCCCACGTTGGAATCGCCGCCGAGGATGGGCGCGCCTGCCCTGCTCGGCGGTCGAGTGATGCAGGTGCCCGAATCGTCATGGGCGCCGTTGCTGCAAGGAGTGCCGGGATCCTCCAGCGCCCCGCCCGGCGCGTTGATCTTCACCGTGTAGGACGTCGGGGACGTCGTCTCGTTGCCGGCCGCGTCGACCACGACGAGTCGCAGCGCGTGAACCCCGTCCCCGAGGGCCGACAGCGTGACCGGACGTGAGAAGTCGGTGGCCGACGTGGCGCAGGGACTGAGGGACACGAACTGGGTCCCGGCCGCTCCGGGGTCGATGTCCGCGCACGTGGCGCTCGCCGGATCGGCGTCCACCGTGGCCACCGTCGAGGCACCTTCGCGCAGCTTGAGCAGGGACACGCCCGAGCCGATGTCCGAGGCGCGGACCGCGAGGGTCCCCGAAGTGCTCGTCATCCATCCCGACGCGCTGGCGGCGCCGAGCAGCCCGCCGCTGGCCGGCTCGGCGAGGATGCTGGGAGCGGTCGACTCGCTGGCTGTCATGCGCAGGCGATCGATGCGCAACAGCCCGCCCGACCCACACGTGCCCGGAGTCGGATCGGGGCCGGCGACGCAGCTGACGGTGCCGTAGAGCCCGCTCGGGTTGATGCGGGTGGCCGTGCCCGAGCCGGTGTCGCCGAGGTAGCCCAGGAGGTAGGTGTTCGGGTCGATCGTCGTCCCGGTGTACGGGAAGCCCCAGCTGCCGACGCTGGAGGTGATCTGCGGCTGGGAGTAGTTGCCCGAGACGTACGCCTCGTAGTGGTAGTCGACGGTTGCGGACGGGACGGTGACGCCGCCGGGATAGGCCAGGCTCATCGTCACCGTCGTGCCTTGGGCGACGTTCCCGAAGGACACGGAGATCGGTCCGCTCGCGCCGCTGGTCTTGCCGCTCCAGCCCGGTGAGGCGATCGGCGCCCCGCTGGAGTCGGTTCCCTGCTCGACGGCGTAGGTCGCCCCGTGGGACGGTGCTGCGGCGGCGAACGCGATCGCGACCCCGGCGAGCAGCGCCCCCATGGCGTGACGGGCGGTCATGGCCGCACCGCGACCGCGACGTGGTTGGACGCACCGCTCGCGTACGGCCAACCGCCGTCACCAGGGACGATCGCCCGGAACACGTACCGCGTCGTCTGCTGGGTCCGCGTGAAGCGATAGCGGTAGGAGAAGCGTCCCGCGCGCAGTCGTGTCGTGGCGAAGGTCACCCACCGCGTGCCCTGGCGCACCTGCAGCTCGAGCAGCTTGCGCGAGCGGTGCGGGGCTCCGGCCACCCGGCCGCGGAAGCTCACCGCGTTCCCGTTGCGCAGCCCGCGCGGAGACGCCGCCAGGGTGGCCTTCGTGCGGACCGAGAGCTCGAGCGCGACGCTGTCGGCATCTTCCGCGTCTGCCGCGAACGCGCGGTAGCCGAAGCGCACCGTGCGCGACGGTCCGGCGGGGACGACGAGGCTGAACCCGCCGGACGTGTCGGTGACGAGGCCCGCGCCATGCGTCGTCGTTCCGGCTCGCGAGAACGAGACGTCGACCGTCGCGCCGCTGATCGGCTGCCCGCGACGCGTGGCCAGCGTCCCGGTGACGGTGGTCGCGCGACCGTAGGGCACCGTCAGCTGCGTCCGGGGAGTCCCGCCCACACGCACCGTGAGCTGCGCCGAGGCCGTCGCGCGCCCGCCGTTGCCGGTCAGCGCGTCATCCACCGGGACGACGATCGCCGGCGCGAGCGGTGCCGAGGCGATCGGTGCCGGAACCGTGATGCGGCCGGACGGCTCGACCGGCGTGACCCCGCCGGCACCACCCGCGCCGCCGCCACCGCCACCACCGCCTCCGCCCCCACCCGCGGACGGCTGGCAGACGCCGGCCGTGTCGAAGGTGCCACCCGGGCAGGCCGTGCCCGGATCGCCCAGGGTCCCGCCGGGCGCGTTGACCCGGAGCGTGCGGTTCGTCAGGACGGTGCGCTCGTTGCCGCCCGCGTCCTCGAACCCGACGCTGACCGTGTGGATGCCGTCTCCCAGCGCGACGAGATCGAAGTCCGGATCGAACTGCGTCGGGGCGGTCGGACAGGGCACGAGGGTGGTGGCCGACGGGACGAAGTCGTAGGCGGTGGCATTCGCCGGAACGGCGTCACGACACCGGGCGCTGCCCGCATCGGCCGCCGCGTACCAGGTCTGTGCGCCCTCCCGGACGAAGGCCCGGTAGACGCCCGACCCGATGTCGGCGCCCATGAAGTGGAGGCCGTCGGTCGTGCGGGTGTGCCATCCGCCGTCGTCCACGAGCGGCCCGGTCATCGACCCGCTGATGGTCGGCTGGTCGCCGTCGCGCAGCACGAGGTCGAGTCGTGAGATCGCGTAGCGGGCGAGCGGGCACGTCCCCTGGACGCCGTTGAAGTAGACGCAGCTGAGCGTGACCGAGAGGCTCGAGGGAGCGGTCGCGGAGACCACGCCCGCCCCCGAGTCGCCGAAGTACCCACCCTGTCCGCTGACGCCGGAGTACGGCCAGCCGCGGTCCTCCCACGTGGTGCGGATCTGCGGTTGCGAGTTGTCCGCCGACGCGGGAGCGTCGAACTGGCGCGTGACGGTCGCCGAGGCGATCGAGAGGTTCGCCGGCGCGAGCAGCGTGCTCGTCGCGCTGAATCCCTGACCGACGTGGTCGAACCGGGCGCCGAACGGGCCGGACCCGCCCGGCGCGTTGACCGACAGCCCGCTCCACGGCCCGACTGCGGAGGCCGTCCCGTCGGGGAGCTGGCCGGCGTGGACATGGAGGTCCCCGGTCGCGGCCATGGCGGAAGAACCACCTCCGACGCAGAAGGTCATCAGCGCCACGAGGGCGACGGATCGGCGTGCGAAGACGCGCCGCGCGTACGCGGTTCTCTCGGTCATCTCTGCTCCCTGGTGGTCGGTCCGGCGGACTCCGTGTCCGCCCTGAGGTGCCGGAGCGAGAGAACTCGCCCCCTCGGCCAGTCGTGGTCGGGAGATTGAGCGAGATATTTCCTTCGAGCGCTACCGGGTCATTCGATGACCCGGTGAGATGTCCACGCGAATTGTCGCTATTTGCGAACGATTTGCGCGGCGCCGGAGGCGAGAAGCTCCGTGCCGGAGATGTTCCCGGCGACCGGACGCGGGAGGGCGAGCGCGTCCGTCGCCGGTGTGATCGCCCGCTCGTCGTTGACCACCGCGGCCGTGAACCCAAGTTCGCGAGCCACCTCGATCGTGGTCTCGTCGACATCCCGTCCGGGGACGCCGAAGGGGTAGGAGAAGGCGGTCGGGGTGGTGCCCAGCCAGCGCGCGAGGTCGGCCCGCGAGCGTTCCATCTGCTCGCGCTGGGCGTCGCGGGAGAGCCACCGCAGCGAGAGGTGATCGCGGCCGTGGGCGCCGATCGTCACGTGCTGGGCCAGCTCGCGCAGCTCGTCGATCGTCATCGGACGTGGGTCATCGGCGACGCGGGCGGCCGCCCACGCGCGCACCTGCGCGAGCGCGCTCTCGATCTCCTCGCGGGAGCGCACCTGGAGCCAGGCGTGCAGGCCGCGGCGAGCGATCTCGCGCTGCTCCGCATCGCGCGCCGGCCAGACCCGCACGTCCTTGCCGAGCGCAACGGTCAGCGGCGCGTCCGCCGAGGCCGTCGCCGTCCGCAGCAGCCGCGCCAGCTCGTCCCACCAGAAGGTGCGGCCCTCCTCGATGTGGCCGGTCGAGATGAACACGGTCACCGGGACCCCGATCCCGCGCAGCGCCTGCAGGTTGTCGACGTAGCCGTCGTCGAAGGTCAGCGCCACCGCGCCGTCGGGGAAGTCGCCCGAAGCGATCTCCTCCAACGGCACGATGCGATCCCGCAGCGCCTCGACCTGGGAGGCGAAGTTCGCGGGGGAGACGGCCAGGCCGAGCGGGTCGTCGGCGACGTCGGCGACGCGGTGGTAGAGCAGGACGATCGCTTGCGGGCCGTCGTCGCGACGCAACGACGGGATGCGCGGCAGCCGGCGCTGCGGCTCGGGCACCGACGGGCGGAACGGGGTCGAGTCGCTCGCGGGCTGCAGGCCGCGGTGGGCGACGAGCGGCGCCGCGAGCGCGCCCGCGTTCTCGGCGGCGCGGGCCGCTCGTTCGCCGGCCGTCGCCACGTC
>JAOPZL010000201.1 GCA_025964175.1 Solirubrobacterales bacterium | reverse complement strand
TGGTGCGCTGCGCCCGCGCGGCGCGCTTGGCGTCGGCGTCCGGATCGCGGCGGTCCGCGATGGTCGAGGCGATCATGCCGATCGCAAACGCCGCGGCCACGATGACGAGGCTGATGACGGGCCCGATGTGCACGGCGTCCTCGATCAGCAGCTTCACGGCCACGATGGCCAGCACCACGGCGATCGTCTCATCCAGGTAGCGGAAGCGCCGCACCAGGCCCTCGACGAGGACGAACAGCGCCCGCAGCCCGAGCAGCGCGAACGCGTTGGCGACCCAGATCGCGAACGCGTCGGTGGTGATCGCGAACGCGGCCGGGATCGAGTCGATGGCGAAGGCGATGTCGGCGAAGACGATCGACACCAGGCACAGCGCCAGCGGCGACGCCCCGGGCTTGAACCGGCGCACGACGCGCACGGCGAGCGTCTGCTCGGGATCGGTGTCGTGGCCCACGCCGCGGAACATCCGGTAGGCGAGCACGAGCAGCGTGACGCCGAGGATGTAGATCACGACGTGGAAGCGCTCGATCAACGCCGTTCCGCCCATGATCGCGGCCCCGCGCAGGACCAGCGCGAAGACGATGCCCCAGAACAGCAGCCGCGGCCGGTCCTTGGCCCCGACGCCGAAGTAGGCGAACAGCAGCAGGAAGACGAACAGGTTGTCCAGCGACAGCGTGCGCTCGATCAGGTAGACGGTCGTGTAGTCGACGGCCGCACTGGAGTCGCCCAGCAGCGCGATGGCCGGGCCGACGCACAGGCTGAGCGCGAGCCAGCCCAGCGACCAGACGACGCCCTCGCGGAACGTCGGCTGGCGGCCGCGGGCGAAGAACAGCAGGTCGACGAGGAGCAGCGCGACGATCGCGGCGCAGGCCAGCGCGATCGGTCCGGCTCCGCTGAGCGTGGCAGTCATCATGCGAAGAAGAAGGCTAGCCCGAGCACCGCGTACACGGCCAGCAGCTGGACGCCCTCGAACCAGTGCGACTCGCCCTCGTTCGTCACGTGCGCGGCGACCAGCACCGCGATGATCACGCCGCCCAGCTCGAACCCGTTGAGCACGAACGGCATCGGGAACGGCCCGAGCACGAACGACGCGAGCACGAGCACCGGCGCGGCGAACAGCGCGATCTGCGCGCTGGAGCCGATCGCGATGTTCACGGCCAGGTCCATCTTGTCCTTGCGCGCGACGAGGACCGCGACCCAGTGCTCGGCCGCATTGCCGACGATCGCGACGACGATGACGCCGACGAAGAACTCGCTCAGGCCGATCGACGAGGCGGCGTCGGAGATCGAGCCGACGAGGATCTCCGACATCACGCCGACGGCCACACCCGCGAGGGCCAGGGCGATGACGGCCTTGCGCACCGGCCAGGGCGGCCCGTGCTCCTCCTCGTGGGCGGCGGTCGCCGCGGTCTCCTCCTCGGTCGCCTCCGGGTTGAACAGGTCGCGGTGCGTCTTCAGCGAGAACAGCAGCCCGGCCACGTAGGTGACCAGCAGGACGATCGCGACGGCGAGCGAGAGGTGCTCGACGGTCGAGTCGTATCGGACGCGCTCGTCGCCCGGATGCGGCAGCCCCCTGCCCTCGACGAGCTCGAAGATGGCGGGCATCGCCAGCGCGGCGACGGCCAGCAGCAGCATCAGCGACTGGGCCGAGGCGGTGGTGGCATTGAACCTCTGGCGCTCGCGCCCGAGGCCGCCGATGAACATCGACGCGCCCATGACGAGCAGGATGTTGCCCAGGATCGAGCCGATCAGCGAGGCCTTGACGACCTCGTGCAGCCCGGCGTTCAGGGCGAACAGGGCGATGATGATCTCCGGCGCGTTGCCGAAGGTGACGTTGAGCAGGCCGCCGATGCCGGGTCCTGAGCGCGCGGCCAGCTCCTCGGTGACCTTGCCCATCAGGGCGGCGGTCGGGATGACCCCGAGCGCCGAGACGATGAAGATGATGACCGCGCCGGCGTGGGCCAGGTCGAGCGCGATCGCGACGGGGATCGCGGGCACCAGCATGTATGGCCAGCCTTCGGAGCTGGTCAGGAAGGAGCGGGCTTGCACGGGCCGGAAGCTACAGATACTTCGCGCAGGCCTGGACCTTCGTCAGGTCCGTGTCAGCCGCCTTCAGGCAGTCGGCGTACTTCTGCTCCTGCTGCGTCATGCCCGACGTGCCGGCGGGCGGGGTCGTCGTGCCCGGTGTCGTCGCGGTGCCGCCCGAGGCCTGGCTGCTGAGCTGCCCGAGCGCCTGGGTGAGGTCGTTGATCGAGCGCGCGTCCTTCGGGGCGACGATCGCCTGGGGCTGATCGAGGTCGTCGTACTGCAGCGCGAGGTCGATCGCGCCGGTGGCCAGCGTCAGGTGGATCACGAGGCGGCGCAGCCGGTGGTCCTCGGTGCCCGTGTCGATGTCGACCGTGGCCGACTTCACCGACGTGCCGAGCTGGTCGACGTCGGCCGCGCTGAGCTGGCTGGAGAGGTCGTTCCCCGCGACGATCGTCTTGACGTCGGCGAGCATCTTGGGGACGTCGACGCCGGCGGTCAGGTGGACGGTGGGCGCGCCGCCGATCGACCGCTCCCCCACCGTCTTGGGGTCCTTCAGCCAGTTCTCGGGATGGATGCCCAGGGCGCCGAGCGTCGGGCGCGAGCCCTTCGCCTTCGCGGTCTTCTGCTGATCCCCCAGATAGCTCTTCGTGAACGACGCGTAGTCCTTGTCGGAGACCGCGTAGGCGGTGCCGGCCACCGTGAGGAAGCCCTTGGTGCCGGTCGAGATCGCGCCTGCCTGCAGCGAGCCGCCCGAGGATTTCAGGCTCAGCTCGCCGTCGAGCTTGGGCAGCTGGTCCTTGGCGCCCTGGTCGAACTTCGCCGACAGCTTGAAGTCGAAGTCGCCCGAGCTCCCGGCGGCGCCCTTGGCCGCGAAGGTGATCCGCCCGCTCCTGACCGCCTGGTCGGAGCCGAAGGTCTGCTGGATGAGCGTTGCCGGCGACGCGCTCGAGGCGCCGGAGGAGCCCGCGTCGCCGCCGCCGCACCCGGCCAGCGCGAACGCACCTACGACAGCGACGAGAATCCAGAGCAACGCAACTTGCGGCCGCATCGGCGGTTGAACCTAGCATCGTGACGGTGCCCCGCAGTGCAGTTCTCCTGGCCGCTCTGGCCCTCATGCCGATCTCCTCCGCCGCCGCGGATTCGGCTCCTGCCCAGCGCTCCGGCGAGCGCGCGCCCAGCGCGCACGCCGCCGCGGCCAAGAAGACGTTCGCGTCGGTCGTGGAGGAGCTGTACGCGGCCGGATCGATCACCGACGTGCAGGAGCAGGCGGCGGGGAGCGCCGCCGCCGCGACGCGTTCGTTGCTGCGCAAGCTCCCGGCGGGAGCGCGCAAGAACAACCTCCAGGACGTCCTGGACCTCGTCAATGCGACGGCCGCCAACGGCCAGCTGTCGGCCGGCCGGGTGCCGGTCGTCACCGAGATCCTGGCCCGCAACGCGGAGTACTGGAACAACGGCGCGCTGCTCTCCTACGGCCAGCGCGTGAACTTCACCGACGGTGCCACCCGCATCGTCTGGCAGTACTACCCCGGCGCCGGGCTGCAGCCGCAGTGGCTCGGGACGTTCGGCGCCGCGAACTCGCTGGCCCAGTCGAAGTCCAAGAAGAAGGCCGTCCTCGCGCAGCTGACCCAGACGCTGGACCAGGCGCTCGCGCTGGCCTCCCCGCGCGCCGGGGGGATCGCGTGGGAGTCGTTCTTCTCCTTCAGCGGCGCTGCCCCCGTGTGGGTCAGCTCGCTCTCGCAGGGCACGGCGATCCAGGCCCTGTCGTTCGCCTCCCAGAAGCTCGCCCGGCCCGACTACCTCGACGCCGCGACCAGCGCGCTGGGCATCTTCCAGGCCGCCCCGCCCGAGGGCGTCGCCCTGACCGTCCCCGAGGGCACGCACTACCTGATCTACTCGACGAACCCGAAGCTGCTCGTCCTCAACGCGTTCCTGCAGTCGCTGACCGGCCTGTACGACTACACGCAGATCTCCCAGAACCCGCTCGGGCAGCAGCTCTTCGACGCCGGCGACACGGCCGCCCAGGCCGAGGTCCCGCGCTACGACACGGGCGCGTGGTCGCTGTACGAGGGCACCCGCGAGTCAGACCTCGGCTATCACCAGCTCGTCACCGGGTTCCTGCAGAACCTGTGCGACCGCACGCAGACGCCGACGTACTGCTCCACCGCGGTGGCGTTCACCGCGAACGAGACGACGCCGCCGAAGGTGCGGATCGTGACCGTGCGCGGCCTCGTCAAGAAGCCGGTCCCGATCCGCTTCACGCTCTCGAAGATCTCCAGCGTGAAGCTGTCGATCGACGGCGTCGTGGTCTCCTCGACCCAGCTGGGCTACGGCACGCGCACCCTGACCTGGGGCGGGCGCGGCAAGCCCGGCGACGTGACGGTGACGATCGACGCCAAGGACCTCGCCGGCAACACCACCTCGGTCACGAAGGTCATCACGCTGAAGCGCAAGTAGGCTCGGCGGCCGATGGCCCCGCGCACGATCCTCTACACGGGCAAGGGCGGGGTGGGCAAGACCTCGGTCGCCGCCGCCACGGCCCGGCGCTGCGCCGCGGCCGGGCAGCGGACGATCGTCCTGTCCACCGACCCCGCGCACTCGCTGGCCGACGCGCTCGAGCAGGAGATCGCCGGCACGCCGACCGACGTCGGCGGGGGGCTCTTCGCCCAGCAGGTCGCCGCGCAGGCCGAGATGGAGCGCCACTGGTCGGCGGTCCAGGCGTGGGCCGGGGAGCTGCTGCGCGAGCGCGGCGCCGACCGCGTGTCCGCCGAGGAGCTCACCGTCCCGCCCGGGATGGACGAGCTCTTCAGCCTGCTCCAGATCAAGGCCCACCACGAGAGCGACGACTGGGACGTCGTGATCGTCGACTGCGCCCCGACCGGCGAGACGCTGCGCCTGCTCTCCTTCCCCGACGTCCTGCGCTGGTGGCTGGCGAAGGTCTTCCCCCAGCAGTCGCGGCTGATGGACGCCGCGCGACCGCTGGCCCGGATGGTGCTCGACCTGCGGTTGCCCGACGACGCGGTGATCGAGGAGGTCAACCGCCTCGTCGGCAACCTGATCGCGATGAACGAGATCCTCCGCGACCACGAGCGGGTCTCGATCCGCCTGGTCACCACGCCCGACCGGATGGTCGTCGACGAGGCCCGGCGGACCTTCACCTACCTCAACCTCTACGGCTTCCTGACCGACGCGGTCGTCGTCAACCGCGTGTTCCCGGCAGAGGTCGGCGGCTACTTCGGGCCGTGGCGCGAGCGCCAGCTGGAGACGCTGGAGGAGGTCCGCGCGGCCTTCGCCCCCGTCCCCGTGCTGACCGCGCCGTACTTCGCCGCCGAGGTCGTCGGCGGCGACCGCCTGGACGAGCTGGCCGCCGCGGCCTTCGACGGGACGGACCCGTCGGCGCTGCTGCTGGAGCGCCTGACCCAGGAGCTCGTCGTCGGGGAGCGCACCGCGACGCTGCGCCTCGAGCTGCCCTTCGCGCAGAAGGGCGACATCACCTTGCGCAAGATCGGGGCCGAGGTGATCGTCCGCGTCGACGACCACAAGCGGACCGTCGTCCTGCCCGGCGCCCTCGCGGGCTATCGTGCGACGAGCGCCTCCTTCGAGGACGGGGCGCTGGAGCTGCGCTTCGATGAGCCCTGAGAGCACGATGGCCGATTCTGATCCGCTGGACGACCTGCGCGCCCAGGTGCGCGCCACGACCGAGGCCGCCGAGCGCCTGATCGGCGACGCCGTTCCGCCCCGCGGCTGGTCGACCCCCGCGCCCGAGGAGACCGCCCCCTTCGCCGACGAGCTGCAGGCGCTGACCTCGCTCGTCTCGGCGCTGCGCGAGCTGCTGCCGCCCGACCTGCGCGAGCAGCTCAACGACCTCCTGCGCCAGCTGCTGCTCGTGCTGCGCGCGCTCATCGACTGGTGGGTGTCACGACTGGACGAGCCCGTGACCGCCGGTGCCGCGCCCGCGACGGCTGGGTCGCGCGGCCAGGACATCCCGATCGCCTGACAGGATGCGCGGCGCATGAGCGAGCAGCCACCCGCCGACCGCGTCCGCACGCTGCTGCTGCGCGCCGACAACGTCCTCAAGAACGCGGGCGATCCCGAGGACCGGACGCGCCGGGCGCGGGCCGCGCTGGAAGAGGCGCGCGGCGTGGCCGCCGATGGCGCCGTCGAGCCGCGGGTGGCCGAGCTGATCGAGCGGCGCCTGTCGGCGCTGGACGCCGGTGGACCTGGTTAGGGCCTTCGTGGCCCGCATCGTCGGGGCCTGGCGCGCGATGGCGTTCGAGCAGCGGCTCGCGACGATCGCCTCCCTGCTCCTGCTCGCGACGCTCTTCCTGCCGTGGTACCAGAAGTCGTACTTCGACACGGGCCGGCGCCTGCCCGCGCAGGACTCCCTCAACGGGTTCGACTCGGCCGACTTCGTGCTCGCCTCCGTCGTGCTCGTCGCCGTCGCCGTGCTGGGGATGATGTTCGCGCGCGCCGAGGGCCGCGGCTTCCACCTTCCCGGCGGCGACGGGCTGATCGTGATGATCGCGGGCGGCTGGTGCGCGCTGCTGATCTTCTACCGCGTCCTGGACCACCCCGACCCGTCGGACAACGGGACGACGATCGGGATCCAGTGGGGCGTGTTCGTGGCGTTCCTCGCCGCGGCGTTCCTGGTGTACGCGGGGCTGCGGATCCGGACCGCGCACCGGCCCGAGCCGCCCTTGCCCGCGGCGGAGGGCGGGGTCGTCGGCGGCGGTCGGGGTGGCGGTGGCGGTTCCACCGCACCGACCCGGCCCGCCGGGGGCGCGC
>JAOPZL010000194.1 GCA_025964175.1 Solirubrobacterales bacterium | reverse complement strand
GCGCGCCACGCGCGTCACCTCGGCCGCGAACGAGCGCAGCCGGTCGACCATCGTGTTGATCGTGTCGCGCAGCTGGGCGATCTCGCCGCGCGCGTCGACGGTGATCTTCTGCGACAGGTCGCCAGTCGCCACCGCCGTGGTGACGACGGCGATGTTGCGCACCTGGTCGGTCAGGTTGGAAGCCATCGAGTTCACCGACTCGGTCAGGTCGCGCCACGTCCCGCTGACGCCCTTGACCTCGGCCTGGCCGCCCAGCATGCCCTCGGTGCCGACCTCGCGCGCCACGCGCGTGACCTCGTCGGCGAACGACGACAGCTGATCGACCATCACGTTCAGCGTGTTCTTCAGCTCGAGGATCTCGCCGCGCGCGTCGACGGTGATCTTCTGCGACAGGTCGCCGTTGGCCACCGCGGTGGCGACCTGGGCGATGTTGCGCACCTGACTGGTCAGGTTGGACGCCATCCCGTTGACCGACTCGGTCAGGTCGCGCCACGTGCCCGAGACGTCCTCGACCTCGGCTTGGCCGCCCAGGGCGCCCTCGGTGCCGACCTCGCGGGCCACGCGCGTGACCTCGTCGGCGAACGAGGAGAGCTGGTCGACCATCGTGTTGATCGTCCGCTTGAGCTCCAGGATCTCCCCGCGCGCGTCGACGGTGATCTTCTGCGACAGGTCGCCGTTGGCCACCGCCGTGGTCACCTGGGCGATCTGGCGCACCTGGCTGGTCAGGTTGGACGCCATCCCGTTGACCGACTCCGTCAGGTCCTTCCACGTTCCCGCCACGCCGGGGACCTCGGCCTGTCCGCCGAGGATGCCCTCGGTGCCCACCTCACGCGCCACGCCGGTCACCTGATCGGCGAACAGCCGCAGCGTGTCGGTCATCGAGTTCATCGTGTCGGCGAGCTCGGCGACCTCGCCCCGCGCCTCGACGGTCACCTTCTGGGTCAGGTCGCCGTTGGCCACCGCCGTGGTCACCTGGGCGATCTGGCGCACCTGGCTGGTCAGGTTGGACGCCATGCCGTTGACCGATTCGGTCAGGTCCTTCCACGTGCCCGCGACGCCCGGCACGTCGGCCTGACCGCCGAGGATGCCCTCGGTCCCCACCTCGCGCGCCACGCCGGTCACCTGGTCGGCGAACAGCGCGAGCGTGTCGGTCATCGAGTTCATCGTGTCGGCCAGCTCGGCGACCTCGCCCCGCGCCTCGACGGTGATCTTCTGCGTCAGGTCGCCACGCGCGACGGCCCGCGTCACCTGCGAGATCTGCCGCACCTGCATGGTCAGGTTGCTGGCCAGCTGGTTGACGTTCTCGGTCAGCTCGCGCCAGGTCCCGCTGACGCCCTTGACCTCGGCCTGGCCGCCCAGGCGCCCCTCGGTGCCCACCTCCTTGGCCACGCGCGTGACCTCGTCGGCGAACGACGACAGCTGGTCGACCATCGTGTTGACCGTCGTGCCGATGCGGGCGAACTCGCCCTTGACCGGCTGGCCCTCGATCGTGAGCGCCATCTTCTGGTTGAGGTCGCCGTCGGCGACCGCGGCGATCACGCGGGCGACCTCCGTCGTCGGCCGCACCAGGTCGTCGACCAGCGCGTTGACCGCGTCGGTGTTCTCCGCCCACGCACCGGCCACGGGGCCCAGCGAGGCGCGCTCTGTCATGCGACCGTCGCGCCCGATGACGCGGGAGATGCGCTTGAGCTCGCGCGCCTGGCGCGCGTTGAGCTCGATCAGCTCGTTGACGCGGACCTGCAGCTCGCCGACCTGGTCGCGCCGGCGGGCGCGCAGTCGCACGGAGAAGTCGCCCTCACAGGCAGCGGTCAGCGCGGCGATGACCTGCTCGATCGCCCGCTCATCGGCGGTCAACCCTCCGTCGATGTTGCCATCCGTGGCCGCCACCGCGGTCCCCTGCTTCCTTGTGCGCGTGGCCATTGGTCCCCCGGGCGTCGTGTGCCTGCGGGCGGAAGCGTACCGGGCGGCCCGCGATTTCACCGCCCCTTCCCCCAGCGAGCCGGCGCTAGGCCGCGACGTCCGACGCCTCAAGGCGGGCGATCGGCCCGATGCGCGAACCCCACGCCCTGCTGGCGCTTGCATCGGGCCCGCCGGTCCGCGTCGCGAGCGTCAGCGACGGAGCCCCCTCTTCCGGCGATGCCCGCGCCCCGCGCTGCCGCTCATTGGCGTGCGAACGGGGGAATTGGGGCGTACGGTTGCATCCGTCGAGGCGTCGTGGGTGGACCCAGAATGGACCCACCCACCGCGCCGAAGGGAGAAGATGCAGAGCCCTCCATCGGACTCGAACCGATGACCCCTTCCTTACCATGGAAGTGCTCTACCAACTGAGCTAGGAGGGCAGCGACCGACCACTTTAGCGTCAGGTCGTCGGCACTGCTCCTTCGGGGGTGCCGGACTTGGCCGTGACGGTTGTCACGGGCAGTCCCAGACCGCCGATCTTGTGCGGCAGGTCGAGGCGCAGCCAGCGCGACAGGTGGCGCGGAAGCGTCGAGACGATCACCTCGTCGAACCCGCGGGCGTTGACGGCGTCCATGACCGCGGTGAGGGGGACCGGGGAGCCGATCATGCCGTCCACGGGCGCCGGTGCCGCCGCGTCGGCGAGCAGCGGGAGGGCATGGTCGAGGACGGCCTGGGCGGCGCCGCGGTCGGCGTCCTCGGGGTCCACGACCCGGTGCAGGCCGTGGACCGCGGCGGGGACGACGAGGGTGAAGATGCTCGGGCCACGCTCGGCGCGCTCTCGCACGGCATCGAGCAGCGCCTGGGTCGTCGCGGTCTGGTGGGCGACGATCAGGACCCGGGACGGTGAGGCGGACTCCATGGAGCAGCTCCCTTCGGGTGGTTGCGCCGATGCTCCCACTCGTGCACCACGCGCGCCACCCTCGCCCGCGCGTGACTAGGCGGCCGCGGCGATCCAGAGCGCGTCGTCGCCCAGCGGGCGGCGGGTGACGCGGCCGGCGGCGGCGTGCTCGATGAGCGTCGCCTCGACCGCCTCCGGATCGGCGACCCCGAGGTCGGGGGTCATGATCTCCGTGACCTCCGCGGTGGTGAGGCCGTACGAGAAGGCGGCGACGGCCTCGAGCGGGTCCTCGGGGGCCGGGCGGCGGCGCAGCGAGCGGTCGAGGTTGGCGACGGCCATGTCGTAGACCTGCAGCGACTGGAAGCCGCCCGCCTCGAGCTCGGCGCCGGACTCGGCCCTCAGCAGCAGCGACGGCGCCGTGTAGCGGACCGGGCCGTCGCTGGACGCGTGCTTGCCCTGGAAGTGGGTCGCGCCGCCGTCGGCCGTGCGGGCCTCGGCGCGGTCGGCCTCGTAGCCGGCGGTGACCGCCTCGCTGTCGAGTGCGTCGACGATCGCGTCGGCGTCGATCCCCTCGACGGCCGCCAGCAGCGTGCGGATCGACTCGTCGTCGTCCATGACCAGCGGCGTCGTGAACTGCCCGAACTGCAGCGCCCGGAAGACGGCGTATTCGAGCTCGGGCGCCTGCAGGCGGGCCGCCACGATCGCGCGGCACATCCGCGCGGTGGCCGCGACCGCCGCCTTGGGCTCGTGCGAGAAGGGCATGCCGAAGCGGGCGAAGCGGCGCTGGCCCTGGGCCGCGCGCGTCGGCGTGTAGCCGCGATCGACGTACTGCTGGGCGCGCTCGGTGAGGCCGATCGTCACCAGGCGCCAGCTGAGCTGGTCGCCGTAGCGGTAGTCCAGAGCAGCGAGGGCGGGGCTGGCGGAGTAGGCCCACGGGCAGCCCGGGTCGGTGAAGTGCGTGATCTCGATCGCCATCCACAGATGGTTGCACACGCAAAGAGTGGACTCTCACGGCGGTGTGCCGAATACTCTGAGCGACCCCCTCGAAAGGACCTCATCGCAATGGAGCCTGATCGCTCACTCGGTTATGGCGGGGCATTCGCCCAGCCCGACGAGCGCGTCGACTCTCGCGCCGTCTTCGGCCAGACCATGGGCCTGGTCGCCGTCACCGTCGCCTTCTTCGCCGGGGGCGCCTACATCGGCAAGGACATCAGCGGCGGCGGCACGCTCGCGCTGCTCCTGCTCTCGTTCGTCCCGCTGATCGCCCTGAACTTCGCGGTCCGGGCCGGCAAGCAGTCCCTGGCCATCGGCCTGCTCTTCGCCTTCGGCCTGATGTTCGGGCTCGGGCTCGGGCCGGCGCTGAACCACTACGTCCAGGCCGACCCCTCCGCCGTCTACCAGGCCGGCGGCGCCACGGCGCTGTTCATCGCCGGCTTCGGCGCGTACGGCTACGCGACCCGCCGCGACCTCTCCAGCTGGGGCCGCTACCTGTTCTGGGCGCTGCTCGCGCTGATCGTCTTCGGGCTCGTCGCGTTCCTGTTCTCCATCCCGGGCGCGAACGTCATCTACTGCGTGCTGGGCCTGGGGGTCTTCGCCGCGCTGACGATCTTCGACTTCAACCGCCTGCGTCGCTCGGGCATGGAGATGGCGCCGGTCCTGGCCGCGTCGATCTTCCTCGACGTCGTCAACGTGTTCTTCTTCTTCCTGCAGCTGTTCGGCGGAGGAAGCCGCAACTAGATCGAGGCAGAGCCGGGCAATCGCTGCTGCTCGCCGCGGGGGTGGTCGCCGGGCTGGCGACCGGGCGGTTGGACCTGCCGACGTCGGTGGCCGTCTCGACGGTCGCGTGGGGCATCGTCTGGTACCTGCTCGGGTTCTTCCTCTACGCGCTGCTGGGCGGAGTGACGACCCCGCTGAGGATGCTGACCGTGGCGACCATCGCTCTGCTGGTGCGGCTGACCGGCCGGATCTACGCCAACGCGGTCATGCGGATCGGTGCGCGGGTGCGCGTGCGCGATGCGCTGGCGCGCTGACGGCCCGACTCAGCCGGGCCGTCACGCATCGTCGAACTACGGCTTGAAGGTCATGCAGACTCTCCTCGTCGCGGGACGTGTCGATGGGGGAAGACCGCCGGCGGGGCAATTTCGTTTCACATCCGTCCAGAACCCGCTCCTTCAGGCCCGCTTTCTGGTAAGGTTAAGTCGACCTCATGCCCTTTACGTCGTGACGAAAGGACTGACGTGGCCCCCCAGACCAAGATCGCCCCAGAGCTCCTTCGCGCCATCGCGCACCCGCAGCGTCTGGCCATTCTCACCGCGCTGGACGACCGCGCGCTCAGCGTCGCCGCCCTCGTCGCCGAGCTGGGCTCGGACCGCGCCACGGTCGCCCGCCACCTGCGCTCCCTCGAGCGCGCCGGGCTCGTGCACAGCGCCGCCGTCGGCAACGACCTCATCTTCGAGGCGAGCGCACTGCCGCGCTACGACAACGCGGAGTGGAGCACGCTGTCGGACGTCGTCCGCCGCGAGGCGCTGGCCACCGCCCTCACGCGCGTGCAGATCGCCACGAGCACGTCGCTGGACGACGGCGGCTTCGATCGCGAGAACATCCACTTCTCCCGCACTGCCCTGAACATCGGCGAGGGCGACTTCGACCGCCTGTCCGCCGACTTCGACGCGCTGCTGGACCGCGTCGACGAGGTGCAGACGGAGGCGTCCGACAGCTCGGTCCAGGCGACCGCGGTGCTGATGCTCTTCGAGAGCTCGCCCGCCGGCCACCGGACCGTCGAGGACCACGACGTCCCCGAGGCCTTCACCACCGACGAGGGTCGCGAGCGCGCCTACGACCTGCACGAGCGGATCGGCGATCTCGTCCTCAGCGGCGACGTCGACTGGGACGCCGCGTTGAACGCCGTCGACGAGCTGCGCGTCGTGCTCAACGCCTCACGCCTGGCGGCACGCCGCGATCGGGAGCACTCCGCCGGCCCGGCGCGCGTCGGTCACGCGATCCCGGCCACGTAGAGCCGCTTGTGGTGGGCCGCCTCGTCCGCGGGGCGGCTGAGGCGGACGCCTGACGCCTGGCCGACGAGGTCCAGGCAGCGCAGCCCCGCCGCGTCGAGGCAGTCGCGCACCGTCTCGTCGCTGAAGTGGCGCTGGACGTGGTGGATCGTCGTGCGCGTGTAGTCGTCGCCGCGCACGTCGCGGTGGAAGGCGTCCAACCGAGCGCGGTAGTGGACGTCGCTCTCGGTCGCGGAGTCGGCCTCGCCGTGCCAGCAGAAGAGCGTGCCGTCGATCTCGTCGATCATGTCGCGGGCGTAGGCGACCTCGTAGGCCAGCAGCGTGTTGACGTCGAAGACGTAGACGCCGTCGTCGTCCAGCAGCCCGCGGACCGCGGCGAACGCGGCGATCAGGTCGGCCTCGTCGTGGAGGTAGTTCAAGGCGTCGTCCAGGCACGTGACGAGGTCGAACTCCCCCAGGTCGGCCGGCAGGTCGCGCATGTCGGCGAGGTGCAGCTCCACCCCGTCGCCGAGCCGCTCGCGCGCGCGCGCGACCATCGACTCCGACAGGTCGCAGCCGACGACGTCGAACCCGCGCGCCAGCAGCGGCACCGCGCTCTTGCCCGTCCCGCAGGCGACGTCCAGCGCGCGACGCCCGCGCAGCCCCTGCGCACGGGCCAGCTCCAGGATCCGCGACAGCCACAGCTCGTGGTCGTAGTCATGGGTGAAGACGTCGTAGGTGGCGGCGAACGCCTCGAACGTGTCCAGCGCGGGAGTCGGCGTGAAGGTGGCCACGAGATCAGGACCCTGACGGTGTCACCAACCGTTTCACCCGATCAGCGGATGCGTACGCTGATCGCGCTGGATCGCTGCGTGTTGCCGGCCGCGTCGACGGCCTCGGCCACGATGGTGTGCGTGCCGCGCGTCAGCGTGCCCGACGCGGAGTAGGGCGCGCTGGTGTCGGTCGCCCGCACCGAGCCGTCGACCAGGAAGCGCACCAGGGTCACGCCGACGTCGTCGGTCGCCGTCGCCTGGACGGTGATCGCGCCGGTGATCGAGGCGTTGTTGGCCGGAGCGGTGATCTTCACCGTCGGCTTGGTCGTGTCGACGCGGACGATGGTCACCGAGCGCGTCGCCGAGGTGGCGGTGTTCCCGGTGGCGTCGACGGCACGGGCGGAGATCGTCGCGGTCGTCCCCGACACCGTCGACGAGTTCCACGTGGCGCTGTACGGCGCCGTCGTGTCGGTGGCCACCACCGCGCCGTTGACCGCGAACTCCACGCGCGTCACCCCACCGGCGTCGCTCGCGTTGGCCGCGAGGGTCACGACGCCGCTGACGCGGGCGCCGCTGGCCGGAGCGGTGAGCGCGACCGAGGGCGGGATCGTGTCGGCGGGCGGGGCGTGCTGGATGGTCACCGACCGTGACACCGAGGTCGTGGCGTTGCCCGCGGCGTCGACCGCCCGGGCGGTGACCGTCGCGGACGTCCCCGACACGGTGGCCGGATCCCACGTCGCGCTGTACGGCGCAGAGGTGTCGGTGTCCACGACCGTCCCGTTGACCAGGAACTCGACCCGCGCGACGCCGCCGGCATCGGTGGCGTCGGCGGTCAACGTCGTCGGGGCCGAGACGGTGGCTCCATCGGCGGGCGCGGTGAGCGCGACGACGGGCGGCGTCGTGTCGGCCGGCGGCGGAGGCGGCGTGGTCCCGCCGCGCATCACCTGGGCCGCGGTCATCACCGTCAGCCCGCCCGAGGCACGCTGGGCCGCGAGCCAGTCGAAGAACGGACCGAGGACCCCGGCCGGCATCCCGTAGAAGTCGCACGCGTCGCAGATGTCGTGGAACACGAGCTGCAGCCACCCTCCGCCGCTCTGCTGGGCGTTGGTCACCGCGCGCTGCAGGTCGGCGGCGCTGACGCTGGAGTTGGCCTGCAGCGCGCGGCTGGAGAACGCGTTGCGCGGCGGGATCGTCTCGGCGCACACGTCGCAGGTCGGCCAGTCGATGCCCCGCGTCGTCCGCGCCGAGAGATACCCGCAGCTCTGCGTGATCTGCTGGGCGGACGCGTCGTCGGCACCGTAGGGGTAGGCGAAGCTGATCGGCGTGTACCCGTGGGCCACGAGCGCCGCCCGGTCGTCGCAGATCTGCGTGCGCTGGGTGGCGGCCGGCAGGCCGGCGAGGGAGACGTGGGTCAGCGTGTGCCCGCCGATGTCGTGACCGTCGGACGCCATGGCCGCGACCTGGTCCCAGGTCATGTACCCGGCCTGCCCGAGCTTTCCGGTGCCGATGTAGTACGTGGCGGGCAGGCCGCGTGAGCTGAGCAGGGCGCGGTTGGCGTACTGCGTGGCCAGTCCGTCGTCGAAGGTGAGGGTGACCGTCGTGGAAGCCGCCTGCGCCATCGCGCCGCCGCTGAAGCAGCCGATCGCGGTGATGGCCAGGAGCAGGAGCGCGCGCCGCATCGGGT
>JAOPZL010000191.1 GCA_025964175.1 Solirubrobacterales bacterium | reverse complement strand
GCGGGGCGAGCGCGGCGCCCCAGGCCGCCCGCTCGTACGGGGCGCAGAGCGTGCCGTCGATCCCGGCCAGCGCCTCGGGATGGATGCCGACCGGGGTCGCGAGGACGGGGACGTCGCAGGCCAGCGCCTCGACGGCCGCGAGGCCGAAGCCCTCGGCCTCGGAGGGGACGAGGACGGCGTTGGCGGCGTTGATCCACAGCGGCATCTCGTGCGGCGGTGTCGCGCCGAGGGTCACGAGCTCGACGCCGGCGTCGGCGGCCAGCTCGCGGGCGCGGTCGGCCCGCTTGACGGCGCGCAGCGGGTCGGCGGGAAACAGGAGCAGCGGGGTGCGCGGGTCGCGCCCCAGCCGGGTGCGGGCCTCCTCGCGGGGGATCGGCCTCAAGCGGTCCATGGCGATCCCGGCGGGGAGGATCGCGACGTCCCGCGGGTCGCCGCGACGGGCGGCGGCACCCGTGCCCCCGCGACCGCCGCCGCTCGCCAGTTCGTCGGCCAGGGCCTGTGACGCGACGGCGACGAGGTCCATGAAGGGCAGGACGGCGCGGGTGAGGCGACCGCTGCGCGGGTGGCGGACGTCGGTGCCGTGGAGCGTCACCGCGTGCTTGGGCCCGCGCAGGGCGAGCGTCGGCCACGCGGTCAGGCCGAAGTGCGCGTGGACGACGTCGTAGCCGCGGCCGCGGCGGGTGGCGAGGGCGCGCGCCAGCCGGGCGTACCCGCCGGCGCCGGGCCGCTCCTCGAGCAGCTCGACCTCGAGGCCGTCGATCCGGGCCAGGGCGTCGACCTGGTCGCGGACGAACGACCCGCGGGCGGGGTGCCCGGAGTCCGGGCGCATGTTGGAGACGACGAGGACACGCATTTGGTGCGAAGTCGTAGCGGACAGGCGTAGATCCGTCACGCGATCCCCCGGAAGATCGGTGCCGGCTCGGACAACCGACAGGAGGACGAGATGGGCTATCGGATGATGGGACGGATCCACGGGACGCTGCTCTACCTGAGCAGCTCCCGCGGTCAGGGCACGGTCGAGTACGTCGGCCTGATCCTGCTGATCGCCGGGGTGATCGGCGCGGTCGTCGCCTTCGGGGCGACCTTCAAGGGCGACGGCCTGGGCAAGACGATCGTCGACAAGCTCCAGCACGCCATCGAGGGCGTGGGCGGGGGCACCGGCGGGTGAGCGGCTCGCGCGGACCGGTCGTCGGGGTCTGGGAACATGGCCACCATGAGCTCACGGTCCTACGACCGCGCGCCCGATGGGCTGCGCTCCACCCGGATCGAGCCGGGCTTCGTGCCCACGGCGACCGGTTCCGCGCTGATCGTCCAGGGCGAGACGCGCGTCATCTGCACGGCTTCGGTCGACGAGTCGGTCCCCCGCTGGATGGCCGGTCAGGGCCGTGGCTGGCTGACCGCCGAGTACGGGATGCTGCCCGCGTCCACCGGCTCGCGCAAGCCGCGCGACGCGACGAAGGGCAGGGTCGACGGGCGGACCGTGGAGATCCAGCGTCTGATCGGCCGGTCGCTGCGCGGGGTCGTCGACCTCAAGGCCCTGGGGGAGCGGACGGTGTGGCTGGACTGCGACGTCCTGACCGCCGACGGCGGGACGCGCTGCGCGTCGATCACGGGCGCCTTCGTGGCGCTCGAGCTCGCCGTCGCCCGGCTCCTCGCGGAGGGAAAGCTGAAGCGCAGCCCGCTGACCGGGTCGGTCGCCGCGGTGTCCTGCGGCGTGGTCGACGGCACCCCGGTGCTCGACCTCGACTATCGCGAGGACTCCAGCGCCGAGGTCGACGCCAACGTCGTGATGACGGGCGACGGCGGCCTCGTCGAGGTGCAGGCAACGGCCGAGCGCACGCCGCTCTCCCGTGCCCATCTCGACGACCTGCTCGTGCTCGCCGAGCTGGGCATCGAGGAGCTGCGCACCGTGCAGGCCGGCGCCGTGGCGCAGGCCGCGGCGGCCGCGGCGGCCGCGGCATCCGGAGCGGTCGCATGAGCCGCCTCCTGCTGGCCACCCGCAACGACCACAAGGTCTCCGAGCTCGACGCGCTGCTGGCGCCACACGGCGTCGACGCGCTGCCCGAGGACGTCGTGCTGCCGCCCGAGACCGGGACGACCTTCGAGGAGAACGCGCTGGGCAAGGCCCGGGCGGCCGCGGCGGCGACCGGGCGGATCGCCATCGCCGACGACTCGGGGATCGAGTCCGCCGCGCTGGGCGGCGCACCGGGCGTTCGCTCCGCGCGGTTCGCCGGCGAAAACGCCACCGACGCCGAGAACCTGGCCAAGCTGCTGCGCGAGGCTCCGGCCGGCAGCGCGCTGACCTACGTCTGTGCGATGGCCTACGTCGACCCCGAGGCCGGGGTGGAGGAGACCTTCGTCGGCCGCTGCACGGGCACGCTGTCGGACGACCCGCGCGGCCCCAACGGCTTCGGCTACGACCCGGCGTTCGTCCCCGACGAGCACCCGGACCGCACGATGGCGCAGCTCAGCCCGGCCGAGAAGGGCGCGATCAGCCACCGCGGCCGGGCCGTGGAGCTGCTGCGCGGGTATCTCGACTCACGATGACGGAGCTGTCGGCCATCGACGCCCTCGTTCCACCGGGCTCGCACGACGAGGACGACCGCGCGCAGCGGCGCACCGCGCTGTTCTCGATCCTCGCGGCTGCCGTGCTCGTCGTCCTCAAGCTCGGCACCGGCCTGCTCACCGGCTCGCTGGCGCTGATCTCGGCGGGCATCGAGTCCAGCGGCGACGTCGTCGCCGCGCTGCTCACGCTGCTGGCCATCCGCACCGCGCTGCGCCCGGCCGACGAGCAGCACAACTACGGCCACCAGCGGGCCCAGAACCTGGCCGCGCTGGGGGAGGCGGCGATCATCGCGTTCGGTGGCAGCGTGATCGCCTTCGAGGCGATCCGCCAGCTCGCCAGCGGCGACCCGTCCCACCCCGACACGCACTGGTACGTCTTCCTCGTGATCGCGGTGGCGATCGCCATCGACGTCAGCCGCATCGTCACCTCCGTGCGGGCCGCGCGGCGCTTCGAGAGCGCGGCGTTCCGCTCCAACGCGTTCAACTTCGCCGGCGATCTGGCCGGTTCGCTGGCCGTGCTCGTCGGGCTGGTCCTCGTCGCGGTCGGGATCGGGGCGGGCGACGCGATCGCGGCGCTGTTCGTCTCCTGCGTGATCTTCTACGCCGTCTACCACCTCATCACCGAGAACGCCCGGGAGCTGATGGACTACGCCCCGGAGGAGGTCCGTGACCGGGTCATCGACGCGATCGCCGAGGTCGTGCCGCGGAACGAGCTGCGGCGGCTGCGGCTGCGCGAGGTCGCGGGGCGCGCCTTCGCCGACGTCACGATCGCGCTCTCGCCGGCCACCGCCGTCGCCGCCAGCCACGACCTCGCCGACCGCGTCGAGCAGGCGATCCGCCGCGCGGTGCCCGCCAGCGACGTCGTCGTCCACGTCGAGCCCCAGGAGGACGGCGTCGAGCTGCGCGAGCGGATCCTGGCCACCGCGCTCGCCGACCCCGGCGTCTCCGACGCCCACGACATCGGGATCTTCTCCCGGCGGGGACGCTCGATCGTCTCACTGCACCTCAAGCTGCCGCTGGACCGCTCGATCGCCGACGCCCACCAGACCTCCGAGCGGGTCGAGGCGGCGATCCTCGCGCTGGGCGAGATCGACGCCGTGCACACCCATCTGGAGCCGCTGGAGCAGCCGATCAAGGTCCGCATGCCCGATGCGGACCTTGCCGACCGCGTGCAGCGCGTCCGAGAGTCGGTGATCCAGCACAACGGGCACGAACCCCGCGAGCTGCAGATCATCGACACGGGGGTCGGACCGGTCCTGTTCCTCGCCGTCGCGGTGCCCGACGACGAGTCGCTGCCCGACGCCCACACGGTCGCCAGCGAGCTCGAGGTCGCGCTGCGCAAGGACCATCCAGACCTCGTCGAGGTCGTCGTCCACACGGAGCCCAGCTAGCACCTCACCGGTCGATTCGTCCGATGGAATGGGAGGATCGGCGTTTGCGAAGCCCCGGAGAGGGGACTCCTAACGTCATGCCGGATCAGCGCAGGTTGATGGCCGCCGACGCGGCGACCACGAACGACAACACGCCGTATCCGGTGTAGCCGTTCAGCAGGACGATCAATCCGGTGAGCACGGCGACGGCTACGGTGACGAGCCAGGCGATTCGGGACAGTGGCATGCGGGGGACATTCTGCACGCCGCACCCGACAGTCGTCCGGCGGGGTCGCCATGATCGCCGCCGCAATGTTCGCAACCAGCGCAAAAACCGCGCTGGAATCGCAAGTAACGTCCGTAGGCGCTGTTAGCTTCGACCGCTGCTCGCACATCATCCGAAGGAGGAGCATCAGCCGTGACCAAGTCCGAGTTCGTCGATCACATCGCGCAGAAGGCCGGCCTGGCCAAGACCGACGCCGGTAAGGCCGTCGACGCCGTGATCGAGACCATCCAGGACACGCTGAAGCGCGGTGGAGACGTCAACTTCTCCGGGTTCGGCAAGTTCCACGTCACCGAGCGTGGCGCCCGTGAGGGTGTCCACCCCCGCACCGGCGAGAAGATCACCATCGGCGCTGCCAAGCTGCCGAAGTTCACGGCCGGGTCCGGCCTCAAGAAGGCCGTCAAGGGCGAGTAACGCCGCCCCGGACCGGAGCGAACGCTTCGTGTCGGATGGTGCCGCGTCGGCGGCCGGAACCGGCTTCGCCGACCGGCTGGCCGAACGCGTCGCCGACCGTGAGTCCCAGATCGTTCTGGGCCTCGACCCCGATCCGTCGCGACTGTGGCCCCAGGCCGCGGCCGCGACGGACCGAGCGTCGACCGGCGATCCCGCCCTCGATGCGATCCTCGCGGCGGACACCGCCGCCGCCCATGCGGCCAGCGCCGTCCTGCACCACTGCCGCGCGCTGATCGACGCCGCTGCCCCCGCCTGCGTCGCGATCAAGCCGCAGGTCGCCTGCTTCGAGCGCCTCGGCGCTCCCGGCTGGGCCGCCCTGCAGGCCACCGCCGAGCACGCCCGCGCCGCCGGCCTGCTCGTCATCGCCGACGCCAAGCGCGGCGACATCGACGTCACGGCCACCGCCTACGCCCAGGGCCTGCTCACCGGCCTGGACACCCCCTTCGGTCGCATCGACGGCCTGCGCGCCGACGCGCTGACCGTCAACCCCTACCTCGGCCGCGATGCCCTGGAGCCCTTCGTCCGCGCCGCGGGCGAGGCACGCGCCGGCCTGTTCGTCCTCGTGCGCACCTCCAACCCGGGCGCCGCCGACGTCGAGGACGTCGAGACCGCCGCGGGCACCGCCGTGTGGGAGCACGTCGCGGCCATCGTCGACGACCTCGGGCGCGAGCTGGAGGCCGCAGGTGCGCTGTCGGCCATCGGCGCGGTGATGGGCTCGACCCGGCCCGAGCACCTCGAGACCGCCCGCCGCCTGCTCCCGCGCGCCCCGTTCCTGCTGCCCGGCATCGGCGCCCAGGGCGGACGCGTCGAGGATCTCGCCCCCGCGTTCGCCCCCGGTCCGGCCGGCGGGCTGGTCAGCGCCTCGCGCTCGATCGCCCGGGCGTACGAGGCGACGGACGCCGACCCCGCCGCCGCCGCGCGCGCCG
>JAOPZL010000179.1 GCA_025964175.1 Solirubrobacterales bacterium | reverse complement strand
CGGCGCCGGCGTGCTCGTCCCGGTGCCGGTCCCGGCGGCGCCGTTGCCCGCGCCGGTCGTGTTGCCGTTGTTCGTTGTGCCGTTCTTGGCGCCGTCCCTCGGCGTGTTCGTCGTCGCGCCGCCGGTGGCGTTGGGGTCGGTCCCGGTCGTCCCGTTCGGGTCCTGCGACGGGAGGCCGCGCCCCTGGGTCAGGTACTTGCCGTCGAACGGACGGCTGACGAACGGGGTCTTGGGCTCGGGGAAGTCGTTGCAGTACGAGCCCTTGGCCGACTTCATGAACTGCGACCAGATCGGCCCGGGGATCGTCGCGCCGAAGACCTCGCCGTACCCGGGCACGGCGGTCATCGAGGTCGTCTCCTTGGGGTACCCGACCCAGACCGCGGTCGACAGCCTCGGCGTGTAGCCGACGAACCAGGCGTCGGTGAAGCTGCTCGTGGTGCCCGTCTTGCCGGCGGCCGGGCAGCCGGTGCCCAGGCCCGCGGCGGTGCCGTGGTCCAGCACCGTCTTCAGCGCCTTGGTCACGACCGAGGTCTCGCCGTCGGTGAACTTGCGCGTCCCGCGGCCGCGGCCCGGGTGCTGCACGGTGCCGTCGGCGAGGACGACCTTCTCCAGTGCGGTCGCGCGGTGGCGCACGCCCCCGTTGGCGATCGTCGCGTAGGCGTTGGCCATCTCCAGCGCAGAGACGCCCTTGCTCAGCCCGCCGATCGACTCGGCCGGGTAGGCGTCCAGGTGCGAGGTGACGCCCATGTCGTAGGCGGTCTGGCGCACGTTGGTCATGCCGACGTCCTGGCCGAGCTGCGCGTAGACCGTGTTGTCGGACTTCGCCATCGCCTCCGACAGCGAGATCGAGCCGCTGTAGACATGGTCATCGGTGGCGACATGCCACGTCGGGGCCTCGGAGTCCCACCCCGGCGTGAGCTCGTGCGAGTTGTAGTACGTCGAGTCGGGCGAGACGCCCTCGCGCACCGCGGCCATCAGGTCGATCGCCTTGAAGGTCGAGCCGGGCTGGCGGAACGCCTGGGTGGCGTAGTTGAAGACGGTCTTGCCGTAGGTCGCCGACGACGCCATGGCCAGGATGTGGCCGTTGTCGGGGTCGATCGTGACCAGCGCGGCCGACGGCTGGTCGGGCTGGTTGAGATGGTCGGCGATCGCCTGCCGCGCCTTCTCCTGGAGCTTCAGGTCGATGGTCGTGTAGACCTTCAGGCCGCCCGCCTGGATCGTCGCGGCGCCGTAGCGCTTGATCAGCTCCTGCTTGACGTAGTCGAAGAAGAACGACTCGCGGCGCTGCTGGTAGAAGGTGTTCGCCTTGACCCCGAGGGGCTGGGCGGCGGCCTTGGCCGCCTCGGCCGGCGTGATGTCCTTGGCCGTGACCATCGCGCGCAGGACCTCGCTACGGCGGCGCGTCGCGCGCTTGGGGTGCTCGAAGGGGTTGTCGTCGGACGGCGCCTGCGGCAGGCCGGCGAGCAGCGCGCCCTCGGCCAGCGTCAGCCGCGAGGCCGGCTTGTCGAAGAAGATCCGCGACGCGGCCTGGATGCCGACCGCGGTCTGGCCGCCCACCGTGCCGTACGGGACGTTGTTGAGGTAGGCGTCGAGGATCCAGTTCTTGGTGTGCTGGTCCTCGAGCTCGTTGGCGAGCTTGGCCTCGCGCACCTTGCGCGTCAGCGTCTTGGAGAAGCGGTCGCCGGGCACATAGAGGTTGCGCACGAGCTGCATGGTCAGCGTCGAACCGCCCTGGGCGGCGCTGTCGGAGGCCACGTTCTTGACCGCGGCTCGGGCCACGCCGACGTAGTCGACGCCGCCGTGCTCGAAGAAGCGACGGTCCTCGATCGCGACCGTCGCCTTCTTGACGACGTCGGGGATCAGCCGGCCGCCGACCTCGGTGCGCAGGATGTCGGAGGAGATGAAGCCCAGCCGCGTCCCGTCGGCGGCGTAGATCGTCGAGATCGCGCCCTGCGGCTTGGGTTTGTAGCTCGCGATGTCGGGCGTCTCGTTGAGGACGCCCAGGACCCACGTCGCGGCGTACGCGCCGACCCCGCCGACGGCCACGGCGACGACCATCACGAACAGCGCGATGACGCGGCGAACTGGGCGACCCTTGGAGCGGTCGCGGCGACGTTGGCGGTAGCGGCGGGACATGGGTCTCGATCCAGCGTAGGGAACGAGCACGCACGCTCCCGGAACACCGTTCCCCGCCGCCGCCCGTGGTCCTGCATCGGGCGGCCCGCGCAGGCGGCTGCGGTGATACTTCCCCGCCATGACCCCGACGAGCTTCCGTTGGCGCGATGGTGAGCGCGTCGTGCGCTTCGGCGCCGATGCCCTCCAGGACGCCCCCGACCTCCTCGGCACCGGCTACCTGCTGCTGACCACCCCGCGCGCCGCCGCTGCCGCCCCCGCCATCGTCGACGCCGCCGGGGAACGCCACGACGTCCCCGACGGCCGCGTCGACGACGTCGGCGCCGACCTGCTCGAGCAGCTGCGCGACCTCAGCGGCGTGCTCATCGTCGCGCTCGGCGGCGGCCGCGTGATCGACACCGCGAAGGGCATCGCCGGGGCCGCGGGCGCCCGCGGCGTCGCCGCCATCCCGACGACGCTCTCCTCGGCCGAGATGACGCCCGTCCACCGCCCGCCGCGGGGCCGCGACCTGCGCCCGCTGCGCCCGCGGATCGTCCTCAACGACCCCGCGCTCTGCGCCTCCCAGCCCGAGCCCCAGCTCGCCGCCAGCGCCGCCAACGCCCTGGCCCACGCCGTCGAGGCGCCGAC
>JAOPZL010000173.1 GCA_025964175.1 Solirubrobacterales bacterium | reverse complement strand
GCCCCGACCGGCGCGACGTTCGCCGACGTCGCGCTGATGGCGCCCGTGCCCGGCAGCGGGCTGCGCACGCCGATGCTGACCTCCGGTCCCGGCGCGGCGCGGTTCGTCCGGACGTTCACGCCGCTGGGCGCCGACGTCGCGATCGGCGGCGACGCGCCCGGGGACGCCGCGCAGCGCAAGCTGCTGCGCTCGGTGCTGTGGAAGGGGATGTCGGCCGTCGTGCTGGAGTCGCTGGCCGCCGGTCGCGCGGCCGGCTGCGAGCCGTGGATGCGCGAGCAGATCGTCGCGCTCTTCGAGCTCGCCGACGGCGCCCTGGCCGATCGGATGGAGACCGGCAGCCGCGCCCACGCGGTGCGCCGGATGCACGAGATGGAGGACGCCGCCGCGCAGTTGCGCGAGCTCGGCGTTCAACCGCGCGTCAGTCAGGCCGCCGTGGCCTGGCTGCGCGACCTGACGCTGGAGGAGGCGGCCCACGATGGCCCCTGAGACGCAGGACCACCCGGTGCCGAGCGCGCGGGCGCGCGAGCTCGTGCGCGGCGCCGTCGACTACCACATCCACGTCGCGCCGGACTTCGTCGCGCGACGGATCACCGACGTCCAGCTGGCCAAGCGCTGCCTGGAGACCGGGCAGGCCGGGTTCGGCCTGAAGTCGCACTACTCGTCGACCGCCGAGCGCGCCCAGGTCGTGGCCGAGGCGGTCCCCGGCGTGACGGTGCTGGGGACGATCACGCTGAACCGGGCGATCGGCGGGATGAACCCGCTCGCGGTCGAGATCGCAGCGCGCGAAGGCGCGCGCGTGGTGTGGCTGCCGACGGTCAGCTCGGAGAACGAGCAGCACGAGGTCCTGGCCGCGGATCCCAACGGGAAAGTGCCGGTGTGGGTGCGCTTCGAGCTGTCGCTGCGCGAGGCCGGGCTCGCGTGTGATCCGGTGCCGGTCGTCGACTCCAGCGGCGCGCTGCTGCCCGAGACGCGGGCCGTGCTCGAGGTCATCGCCCGCCACCAGCTCGTGCTGTGCACCGGGCACCTGTCGCGCGACGAGATCTTCACGGTGGTCGACGCGGCGGTGGAGGCCGGCGTGGAGCAGATCGTGATCACCCATCCGGAGTTCCCGTCGCAGAACGTCTCGGTGGTCGATCAGATCGCGCTGGCCGAGATGGGGGCGCTGCTGGAGCGCTGTTACACGACGGCCTACACGGGCAAGGCGTCGTGGGAGCGCTTCTTCGCGGCGACCCGGGCGGTCGGTGCCGAGCGGACGCTGTGGTCGACGGATCTGGGACAGCGGTTCAACCCTCCGGTGGAGGACGGGCTCGCGCTGATGGCCGACGCCTTCCTGGACGCCGGCTTCAGCGAGGAGGAGGTCGTCACCATGGCCGTCACCAACACGCGGGCGATCGCGGGACTGGAGCCGCTGCATGCCTAGGCGCCTGCTGGTCATCGGCGCCCATTCGGCCGACTTCGTCTGGCGCGCGGGCGGCGCGATCGCCGTCTGCACCGCCAACGGCGGCACCGCCGAGGTCATCGCCCTCTCCTACGGGGAGCGCGGCGAGTCGGGCGAGCTGTGGAAGGACTCGGATCCCGCCCACCCGCAGACGATCGACAACGTCAAGACGATCCGCCATGGCGAGGCCGAGCGCGCGGCGGCCCATCTGGGCGCGTCGTTCCGCGCGCTCGATCTCGGTGACTACCCGCTGCAGATCGGCGGCGAGGAGCTGCTGCTGATCGCCGACGCGATCCGCGAGTTCGCCCCCGACGTGGTCGTCACCCACACCGACAAGGACCCGTTCAACCCCGATCACCCCGTCGCGTTCAGCGCCGTCGATCGGGCGCGGTCGCTGGCCGCCGGCGCGGGCGTGTCGAGCGCGTTCGCGACGATCAAGCCGCCCGCCATGTTCCTGTTCGAGCCCCATCAGCCCGAGCTGTGCAACTTCACGCCGACGACCTTTGTCGACATCACCGCCGTGATCGAGCGCAAGCAGGCGGCGATGGAGGAGATGCAGGCCCAGAAGTACCTGCAGACCTACTACCGCGAGCGCGCCGACCACCGCGGCAACCATGCCCGGCGGGCGTCGGGCGACCAGGACGTGCGTCAGGCCGAGGCCTTCCAGCGCGTCATCCCTCAGGTGGTGAGCGAGCTGTGAGCAGCGCCGAACGATCCGGAGCCGGGGCGATCGCCGAACTCGCGCGTCTCGGCGCTGCCACCGTCTACGAGGCGGGGGGCCGCGGCGGCTACGTCGACGCCGACCTGATCCAGGTCATCCCCGGCAGCCGCGTCGCCGGGCCCGCGCGCACCGTGCGCTGCGGCCAGGGCGACAACCTCATGGTCCACGCCGCAATGGCCGCGCTGCAGCCCGGCGAGGTGCTGGTCCTGACCATGCCCGAGCCGGCGCCCGTCGCGCTCGTCGGGGACCTGCTGGCCACGCAGGCCATCGTCCACGGCGCGGCCGGGCTGCTGATCGACGCGGCCGTGCGCGACGTCGAGGAGCTCGAGGTCATGGGACTACCGATCTGGGCGCGCTGGGTGCGCGTGAAGGGCGCGACCAAGGACACCCTCGGCGAGCTCGGCGTCGACGTCGTCGTCGGCGGCGCGACGATCCGCAACGGCGACGTCCTCGTGCTCGACGCCGACGGGGTGGCCGTGGTGGAGGCGCAGCGGGTCGACGAGGTGGTGGAGGCGTCGCTGGAGCGCGAGCGCAAGGAGGCGGTCAAGCGCGATCGCCTGCAGGCCGGCGCGTACTCGTGGGAGATCGACGGGCTGCGCGAGAAGTTCGCCGGCGGGGAGCCGGGCTCGTGATCGACATCGCGCATCTGGGCCCGGTCGAGCTGCTGACGCCCAAGGCCGACGAGTCGCTGACGTTCTTCACCGACGTCTTCGGGATGGAGATCGAGGGCCGCGAGGGCCAGTCGGTGTTCCTGCGCGGGTGGGGGGACTACCAGCGCTTCTCGCTCAAGCTGACCGAGTCGAACACGTCGGGGATGGCGATGCTCGGGCTGCGCGCCTGGAGTGAGGAGGCGCTGGAGCGCCGGGTCGCCGCGATCGAGGCGACGGGCCTGGGCGACGGCTGGCACGAGGGCGACCGCGGCCGCGGGAGGTCCTATCGCTTCCGCGACCCCGACGGTCACGCGTTCGAGCTCTACTTCGAGACCGACCGCTACGTCCCGCCGGCGCACCTGGTGCCGTCGCTGAAGAACCAGCCCCAGCGCTACGTCGGCCGCGGCGCCGCGGTCAAGCGCCTGGACCACGTCAACCTGCTGGCGGCCGACGTGCGCCCCAGCCGCGACTTCGCCGTCGACCAGCTCGGCTACCGGTTGTACGAGCGCATCGAGCTGGACGACGGCACCGAGTCGGGCGCGTGGATGTCGGTGAGCACCGCCGCGCACGAGCTGATCTACACCGCCGACGCCTACGGCGCGCGCGGGCGCCTGCACCACGTCGCCTACTGGGTCGACACCCGCGAGGAGGTCCTGCGCGCCGCCGACCTGTTCCTCGACCACGACGTCTACATCGAGGCCGCCCCGTCCAAGCACGGCGTCGCCCAGGGTTTCTTCCTCTACGGCTACGAGCCCGGCGGCAACCGCATCGAGGTCACCACCGGCGGCTACATGGTCTACGACCCCGAGCAGCCCGTCGTCGTCTGGAGCGAGGCCGAGCGCAAGCTCGGACAGGCCTGGCGCGTGAAGACGATCCCCACCTTCCACACCTACGGAACGCCACCGGTGGCGGCGGACGCCGCGGTCGCGGGAGGCCACTGAGGGGGCCCGGGCAGGCCGCGCCGGGCGGGGCTTGGCGCTTCAGCCCCGCTATGCGGGGTCAAAGCGCCACGCGCTCCTCGGCGCGGCGGCCGTGCGCTGCGTCTACGCCGCGCGGCCGGACGTGGGCTGCGCGCGGGGCGGCTCGGGCGGTGCGGCGGGCTCTTCTGCGTCCTCGCGGTCAGACCCGGGCTGATGGCTGCGCAGCGGACGCTCCTCCTGGATGAGCGCCAGCACGATCGCGACGGCGGCGATCGCGGCGGTCACCAGCCAGACGCTGTGCAGGGCCGCGGCGAGCGCCTCGTGCGTGCGCGCGCTGAGGTCGGCGGCGACGTCACCGCCCTGCAGCAGCCGGTCGACGTCCACGCGCGGGGCCGCGCCGCCGAGCCGGTCATGCAGCTCGGAGCCGACGCGGTTGGCCAGCAGCGTGCCCAGCCCGGCGACCGCCAGCGCGCTGCCGATCGAGCGGAACAGCTGCAGGGCCGCGGTCGCCGTCCCGAGCTGCGCCATTGGGACCGCGTTCTGGGTGCCGACGATGTACGCCTGCACGGAGAGGCCCATGCCCATGCCGCTGACCATCAGCATCAGCGCGACGACGCCGTTCGGCGTCGACGGCTCCAGCCGCGTCAGCAGGACGATGCCGGCGGTGGCCAGGCAGGAGCCGATGATCGGGAACAGCTTGTAGCGCCCGGTGTGCGCGATGAGGCGGCCGTTGATCGTCGCGAACACGACCCAGCCGAGGGAGAAGCCCATCAGCACCAGACCCGAGCCGGTGGCGGAGTCGCCGAGCACGCCCTGCAGGTAGACGGGCATGTAGATCGAGACCGCGAAGACGACGGCGCCGATCACGAGGTTGGCGCTCACCGAGACCGAGAAGACGCGGTCGCGGAAGAGCGCGAGCGGCAGGATCGGCTCGACCGCGCGCCGCTCCACGAGGATGAACAGCGCGACGCCGGCGAGCCCGGCCGCGGCCGTCCCGATCACCGGCACCGAACCCCACGGGTAGGTCGTCCCGCCCCACACGCAGGCCAGCAGCAGGCAGGTGACACAGATGCCGAGCACCGCGGCGCCGAGGTAGTCGATCGTGTGCTCGCGCCGCTGCTGCGGTACCCGCATCGTCTTGATCACCACGGCGAGCGCGATCAGCCCGAGGGGCAGGTTCACGAGGAAGATCCAGCGCCACGAGACGACGTCGGTCAGCGTCCCGCCGACGAGCGGCCCCGCGACCGCGGCCAGCCCCCACATCGACGTGATGTAGCCCTGGTACTTGCCGCGCTCGCGGGGGGAGAAGAGGTCGGCGACCGTCGCCTGGGCCAGCGGGATGAGGCCGCCCGCGCCCACGCCCTGCAGCGCCCGGAAGGCGATCAGCTCGCCCATCGAGGCGGCCAGCCCGCACAGCAGCGAGCCGACGATGAAGATCGAGATCGAGACGACGAACAGCGCGCGCCGCCCGTAGATGTCCGACAGCTTGCCGTAGAGCGGGATCGTCACCGTCGAGGCGACGAGGTAGGCGGTCACGACCCACGAGAGGTGCGAGAAGCCCTCGAGATCGGTGACGATCTCCGGCAGCGCGGTCGCGACGATCGTCTGGTCCAGCGCGGCGAGCAGCGTCGCCAGCATGATCGCGCTGAAGGTGACCAGGTTCCCGCGCACTGCCGCCTCACTCTAGGCCCGGGGCTCATCGCTTCGGGCTGCCGAGAAGTGGGGATCCGGTACGGACTGTCCAGCGAACCGTGCGCGGCGGCCAAAGCTCCGGGACGCCAGGTCTCCCCGCTACGCTCGCGCGATGGATCAGCGGACCCTCGAGCGGTTCGCCGACGTCATCGTCGGCGTGGGAGCCAACGTGCAGCCGGGCCAGGTGGTCGGGATCGGCAGCGAGCCCGGGAAGGAGCCGCTGACCCGGGCGCTCGCCGCCTCGGCGTACCGCCACGGCGCGAAGTTCGTCGACGTCACGTACTTCGACCCGCACGTCAAGCGGGCGCGCATCGAGCTCTCCCGCGAGGAGGACCTCGACTACGTCCCCGGTTGGATGGGCAAGCGGCTGCTCGACCTCGGCAAGGAGCGCGGCGCGCGGATCGCGCTCAGCGGCCCGATCGAGCCGACGCTGTTCGAGGGCCTCGATCCGGCCCGGCTCGGGCGCGACCAGCTGCCCTACGTCCCCGAGACGATGAAGCTCGTCAACGAGCGGCTGGTCAACTGGTGCGTCGCCCCGTCGCCGAGCCAGCCGTGGGCGTCCTTCGTCCACCGCGACCTGGCGCCCGAGGCGGCGCTGGCCAAGCTCGAGCAGCAGCTGCTGCACATCATGCGCCTGGACGAGACCGACCCGGGCGCCGCGTGGCGCGAGCGGGTCGCCCAGATCCACGCCGCGGCGTCCGCACTGAACGACCGAGGCTTCGACGCGATCCGCTTCCACGGCCCCGGCACCGACCTCACCGTGGGTCTGCTCGCTTCGTCGCACTGGATGGGCGGCGCGATGGAGACGGCGGGCGGCATCAGCCACATCGCGAACGTCCCGACGGAGGAGGTCTTCACCGCCCCGGACCCCGAGCGGGTGGACGGGACGGTCACCGCGACGAAGCCGCTCGTGCTGGGCGGGACGACGATCGAGGGGCTGCGCGTGCGCTTCGAGGGCGGGAACGCCGTCGAGATCACCGCCGACAAGGGCGGCGAGGTGCTCGAGGCGATGACCCGGCGCGACGCCGGCGCCACGCGCCTGGGCGAGGTGGCGCTGGTCGATCGCGAGGGCCGCATCGGGCCGATGGACACCGTCTTCTACGACACGCTCCTGGACGAGAACGCCGCCAGCCACGTCGCGCTGGGTGCCGCCTACGCGATCACCGTGCGCGATGAGGCCGACCAGGCGCGCAAGAATTCCTCCGACATCCACATCGACTTCATGATCGGCTCGCCCGAGATCGACGTCGACGGTCTCGCAGCGGACGGCACCGCGACGCCCGTCCTGCGCGACGGCCGCTGGCAGATCTAGCGCAGCCTCAGCAGGAGTCCATGCCCCACGCCGAGCAGGCGATGGGCGTCTCCTGGAAGTTCTCCACCGTGACGGTGCCGCCCGAGTCGCGGAGGTACGGGCCGTCGATGCCGGCGTGGCGCACCAGTGCGGTGTCGTCGGCAGGCGAGCCGGCGACGTCGACGGTCATGGTCTCGCCCGCCTGCAGGATCGAGCCCTCGGCGAACGCGTACTTGCCGCCGCCGAGCGAGAGCTGGTAGCCGTACAGATCGATCGGCCGGCCGGAGACGTTGACGACCTCGGCGTACTCGACGCCGCGCGGGTGCGCCGTGACGCGCAGCGCGCCCTGGGCCGGATCGCTGCACGAGACGAGGCAGGGGTAGATCGACCAGCTGCGCAGGTCGCCCTGGGGGTCGAAGAGGTAGGCGCCGTCGCCGTCGGACGCCGTCCCGGCGAACCCGCCGGCGTTCTCGAAGATCGTCTGGTGCAGGCGCCAGTGCAGGCCGAGGGCGGTATCGGTGCCCGAGCCGACGTGCACAGTCAGCGTCTGGCGCGGGCCGAGCGTGGCGCCCGCGCGGAACGTGTAACGGCGCAGCCCCGAGTCGCGGACCCACCAGCGACCGAGGTCGATCGCGCGGGCCGGGTCGAGGTTCTGGATCTTGACCCACTCTCCGTCGGGCGTGTCGGGGCCGGGCGGGTCGGACATCACCCACGTCTTCAGCGGGATGTCCTGCGCCGGGCCGGAGCCGCACGTCGTCGTGTCGAACAGGCCGATGTGCTTGAGCGCGGCCGCCTGCCCGAGGCGGTTGTACGCGTCGTTCCACAGCGGATCGCCGGGCTCGTTCATCCACAGGGTCAGCCCGCGCGCCATCAAGGCCTGGCCGACGTCGCGCCAGCGGCCGCCGGTGCGCACCGCGAGGTAGCGGAAGAGTCGCCCGCGCGAGTCGGACCGCGGCTGCTGGGAGGTCAGGCGCACCCGCCACCGACCGGCGCGCATCAGGCGGTGGACGAACAGCGCCGCCGTGACGGCGTGGCACTGGCCTCGCAGCTTGGCCGGGTCGTCGCTGTAGCGGGTCTCCTCCATCGCCTGGATGCCGGTGAACCGCACCTGGTAGATCCGGCGTGTCCCGTCGCCGTCCAGGTCGACGCCGATGGTGTCGCCGTCGTTGACCGACACGACCTTGGCGGTCCACACCTGACAGCTCGGGCTGGACGGATCATCCGGCCGGCACGGATCCTCGCGTCCGCTGCGGGCCGAGACGGCCGCGGGGACGGGCGCGACGACAAGGAGCGACACGACGACGGTCATGAGCACCGCGAAGCACGCGGTGGGAAGGGGCGATGAGCGCATCAGGGCTGTCTTCGACAGCGCCGGTCCGTCGCATGAGCACCCGGGCGGAGGCTGGCATCCCGGCGTGATTCGCGCAGACGCCGGGAGCCGGGCCGCCCTGCCGCTACGCTTCGACGCTGCCGCACGAACCTGGAGAGGTGCCGGAGCGGTTGAACGGGCGGCACTGGAAATGCCGTAAGGGGGGTCAACCTCCTTCGAGGGTTCGAATCCCTCCCTCTCCGTCTGTCCTGCACGAACTGGGGCCGCGAGCGATCGCGGCCCCAGCGCGTGAGGCGCGGCAACGAGCACCCCGACCCTGACTGGTCTCAGGGGCATGCATGGCACACGGGCTGTCACGGCGTGCTCGTGTCGGTGCGCTGAGCCCGTTGGACGGCGTCCAGGATCGCGTCGCGGTCCTCGGGCTCCCATCCGCGCAGCAGCCACCACGAGCACAGCGCGCGCTCGATCGCGACGTCCAGGCGCAGGCGCGCGTGGCGCCCGCAGGCCGATATCTCGAAGGCGCGTCCGTCGTCGCAGAGGTACAGGTAGCCGCGGGTGTGGATGTGCTTGTAGGCCTGCACCGCGCTGCCGTCGTCGAGCTCGTCCTCGTGCATCCACATGAAGCCGGTGGCGAGCCGTTCGCCGAGGGCGTCCAGCAACGGCTGCCAGCGGGGGGTCTCGTGCTGGGCGTGGCAGGCGGGCTGGGCCGGGCAGGTCGTGGTCATGGAGCCGAGGCTTGCGCGAGTCGTGTCACGCCTCAAGACGCGTTCGCGGCAGTTCTGCGACAGGAGTGCGCAGGAACGGCCGGGGGGCGAGAACGCGCCGCACCGGCGCTTGGATCGCCATGGGAACCACCACTCCCCCTCCCGCCGAACCCGCCCGCGACGTCGACCTCACGCGCACGCTGGTCGAGCACATCGTCCCGGACCGGCCTCGGCATCTCCACCGTCGCGACCTGCTCCTCGACGCGCTGCCCGAGCACGCGTATCCCGGTGAGGACAACACCGCGGTCCTGCTCGACATGCTCCTGGGGACGATGAGCGACGATGAGCGGCGGAGCCGTCCGCCGGCGCCATCACCATCTCCGTCCATGAGCTGGCACATGCGACGCCTCGCAGCGTTCGACGTGGA
>JAOPZL010000155.1 GCA_025964175.1 Solirubrobacterales bacterium | reverse complement strand
CGAGGATCAGGCGCGGGCCGCCGGCCAGCGCGCGGGCCACGGCGACGCGTTGGGCCTGGCCGCCGGAGATCTCCTCGGGCAGCTTGTCGGCCAGCCCGTCGAGCTCCAGCCCGGCCAGCGCCTCCAGGGCGCGGGCGCGGGCGTCTCGATCGTGGACGCCGGCGAGCACGAGCGGCAGCGCGACGTTCTCGACCACGGTCATCGGGTCCAGCAGCGACGGGCCCTGGAAGATGACGGCGACCGGTCCGGGGCGCAGGTCGTCGAGGCCGCCGATCGCCGGCCACGTGACGCTGCCGACGGTCGGCTGGTCCAGCCCGGCCATGAGGTGCAGCAGCGTGGACTTGCCCGAGCCCGATGGGCCGACGAGCGCGACGCGCTGCCCTTCCTCGATCACGCAGTCGGTCGGCTGCAGGGCGACGGTGGCGCCCGTGCCGGAGCCGTAGGTGCGCGCCGCGCCATGACACTCGACGAGGTTCATGCCGCCACCGCCCCGTCCCGCAGCCGGATCTCGCGATCGGCGGCGGCCGTCACCTGCTCCGCGTGAGTCACGACGAGCACCGCGGAGCCGTCCTGTGTGACCTCGCGCAGGAGGTCGAGGATGCGTCCCGCGGTCACCTCGTCGAGCTCGCCGGTCGGCTCGTCGGCCAGCAGCACCGGCGGGTCGTTGGCCAGCGCGACGGCGAGCCCGGCGCGAGCCAGCTCGCCGCCCGACAGCTGCGCGGGCCGCGCGTGGGCCCGCGCGGACAGCCCGCAGCGCTCGATCACGTCGCGCCCCGAACGCCGGCGCGCGTCGGGGCCGGCCAGCCGATGGGCCAGCGCGACGTTGTCGCTCACGCTCAGGTGGGGCACGAGGTTGAACTGCTGGTAGAGGACGCCGAGCAGACGCGCGCGCAGCTGGGCGCGCTCCTCCTCGGGACGTCGCGACAGGCGCTCGCCGGCGACGCGGACCACGCCGCCGTCGGGCTCGTCCAGCCCGGCCAGGCACGAGAGCAGCGTCGACTTGCCCGAGCCGGATGGCCCGGTGACGGCGACGAGCTCGCCGCCGTCGACGGCCAGCGAGACGCCGCGCAGCGCGAGGGTCTCGTCGTCGCCGGCGTGGAAGAAGCGGTACAGGTCGTGGGCTTCCAGCAGCGCGCTCATCGGGTCCAGCTGACCGAGTCGGTGACGAGCTTCCACGGGTCCACGTTGTCGGCGCCCCTGGGCCCCGAGAGGGTCAGGACGAGCTCGCGCCCCTTGTGGGCGAACAGGTAGCGCTCGACCGCGTCGGTGCGCGTCTTCCCCGTGACCGGATCGGCGTGGCCGTCCGCCAGGTAGGTGATGCGCACAGCGGGCCCGGCGTGGCGCCGGACGACGGTCACGGTGCCCGGCTTGTAGCCGGGCGTGGCCTTCGCCAGCTGCGGCAGCTCGCTCTGGCGGACGGAGGCCACGGTCGGCGTCGCCTTGGACCGGGTGGTCGCGATGGCGATCCCGTTCAGCTTGTCGGTGAACGTCGTCGTGGCACCGTTGGACGTGCGCGACCAACCCTCGGGGACCTTGACCGAGAGGCCGGCGCCGGGGACCGCGTAGGGGACGTAGGCCTGGTTGTCGGGGATGTCGCCGGCCGGGTTGACCTCCGGCGCCTTCGTCGCCGCCGTGGTCGAGCCCCCCGAGGACGTGCCGCAGGCCCCGAGGCCGAGGGCGAGCAGCGCGGCGGTGGCGGTCAACGTGGGGCGGGTGAGCGTGCGGAGCATGGCGGCGACCGTAGGCGTGGGGGGTCAGCGCCCGGCTGGGGCTCGGTCAACGCCGGGTCAAACCTGTCGCGCTGACCCGGGTCCGCCGGTACCGTCGGGGCATGGCGCCGTCGATCCTGGTCGTCGAGGACGACGAGGCGATCGCCTCGGGGCTCGCGCGCGTGCTCGATGCCCAGGGCTACGTGGTCGCCCGCGTCGGCCGTGGCCGCGCCGCGCTGGAGTCCGCGGCCGACCCCGGCCTGGCCCTCGTGGTCCTCGACCTCGGCCTGCCCGACATCGACGGCATCGACGTCTGCCGCCGCCTGCGCGCGGCGCGACCGGAGCTGCGGATCCTCATCCTCACCGCCCGCGACGAGGAGCTCGACGTGGTCGCCGGGCTGGACGCCGGTGCCGACGACTACCTCGTCAAGCCGTTTCGGCTGTCGGAGCTGCTGGCCCGGGTGCGCGCGCACCTGCGCTCGGTGACCGCCGTCGAGCCCGAGGAGCATCCCCCGCTGCGCGCGGGCGACGTGGTGGTCGACCGCGGCGCGCGGCGCGCCTGGCGCCGGGACGACGAGCTCGCCTTGCGCCCGAAGGAGTTCGACCTGCTCGCGCTGCTCGTCGCGCACTCCGGGCGCGTGGTCACGCGCGAGCGGATCATGGGCGAGGTCTGGGACACCGACTGGATGGGCTCGACGAAGACGCTGGACACCCACGTCCTCACGCTCCGCCAGAAGCTCGGTCCGCCCGAGCCGATCACCACGCTGCGCGGCGTCGGCTACCGCTTCGACGCGCCATGAGACGCCGCCTGGTGGCGGCCATCGTCGGCGTCGCCGCCGCCGCCGTGGTGCTCTTCACGGTGCCGCTCGCGCTCGTCCTGCAGCGCTCCTACCGCGACGAGGACCTGATGCGCCTCCAGCGCGACACCGTCGGGGCCACGCGCGCGATCGACCTCTCCACCCAGGCGGGCGACCCGGTCGAGCTTCCGCGCCTGACGGCCACCGCGGTGGCCGCCTACGACCGCTCCGGCCGGCGCGTCGGGGGTCGCGGTCCGGCCCGCGCCGAC
>JAOPZL010000135.1 GCA_025964175.1 Solirubrobacterales bacterium | reverse complement strand
TCGACGCAGCTCGCACCATCGACTCGGGGTACAGAACGAGACGCGACGGGAGCCAACGGGACAGGACGACACGACGATGCCGCGCTCCGTGACGAGAACGCATGACCTTCGGGTTGTACGGCACCATGCCGGCGACGAAACTGCCGCGTTACGGCACCATTTTCGGTACCACACGCAGAAGGCCCGGCGCTTGCGCACCGGGCCTGACCTGCAACTTCAAATGGTGGCGGGGGCCGGCTTTGAACCTGCGACCTTCGGGTTATGAGCCCGACGAGCTACCAGACTGCTCCACCCCGCGCCGGAGATGTGACTATAGCAACACCGCGGTGGCAGTTCAGCTCCGAACAGGTGCGGTGGCGGTCATTCAGCGGACGATGACGTCCATCGTCATCTCGTCGTGCAGGCTGCAGATGATGTGATATTTGCCGGGCACGGTGAACGTGTGCTTGTACGTATACGCCGCCGTGGCGATGTCGGACTGGAACTTCTTGACGCCCTTGGGCCCCTTGCCGAGCACCACGTCGTGGGAGTCGGCGCCGTCGACGGGCCACACCCAGGTCAGCGTCGAGCCCTTGGCGATGGTCTCCTTCGCCGGGCCGTAGTAGTAGTTCTCGACGGCGACCTTCCTCTTGACCGGCTTCTTGGAGACGGCGGCGGTCGCCGTGGGCGCGGAGCCGCCGCGGCCCGCTCCCGCCCCGGCCGTGGCCGGGACGAGGGCGAGCAGGCAGATCGCGACCGCGGCGCCGATGACCTGGGTCTTGGTGGGGATCACCTCGGCTTGCTACCCGCATAGGCCGCATACGTCTCCAGCGGCACGAGACCGGGGATCGGGGCGTGCGGGTGGACGCGCCAGAACGACGTGTGCGTCGGGTCCACCGCCCAGCCGATCATCTCGGTCTGGGTCGCCTGGTCGAACGTGTTGTCGCCCGTGAACGGGCACGCGGGCTGGTTGGAGCCGTCCACCGGGAGCGTCGAGAGCATGCCCTCGTTGGGTCCGAAGCAGTTGTCGCTGCCGTCGCCGTCGTACACGATGTCGCGGCCGTTGACGTCGTTGCCGCCGTCGTTGAACACGTTGTTCCTGATCTGGTTGCCGACGAGCTTCTGCGCGTCGACCTGCTTCAGCAGGATCTGCTGGATCGCCGCGACGCCCGCGCCGTAGTTGCCGTGGAAGCGGTTGTTCTCGACGAGGTTGCGCCGGCCGCCGAAGATGACCAGGCCCACCCCGACCGGGTACGGCGTCGACTCGGCCGCAGCCTTCTTCAGTCGGAAGGGCGCGCCCGCGTAGTAGTCGAAGTTGTTCCAGAAGATGTCGTTGTCGCTGATGACGTTGTCCTCGTCGGGCGGGTACTTCTCCGACGTCAGCGCATTCGGCGCGAGCCCGGTCCCGTTGTTGAAGAACCTCGACTTCGTGATCGTCACGTAGCGCATGTTCGTCCCCGACCAGCCGAGCACGTTGCCGTACGCGGTCAGGTTCGTCGCCGTCGTGCGCACCGGCTTGCTCTGCGGCGGGGTCTGGCCGATGTAGTAGCCGCCGTCGTTGTTCCAGGCCGCGATCGAGTCGCGCATCGTGCCGCCGATGGCGTTGAAGGCGTAGATGCCGTACACCCCGCCGAGGATCGCCTGCAGGTTCGCGAACGTGTAGCCGTTGACGTTGATCGCGAAGATGCCGTTGCCCTTGTAGTGGGTGGCGGTGAGGCCCTGGACGGTGACCTCGTCGGCGCCGTTGACGGTCAGGCCGTTCTGGGCCTGAGCCGGCGGCAGGCCTTCGAGGTCGATGACGACCTTGCCGGGAGCGGCGGCGTTGCCGATGATCTTCAGGTAGCGCTTGGCGGGGCCGGTGACCTTCACCGACTCGCGATAGGTGCCGTTCGCGATCCGGATGGTGTCTCCGGCCTTGGCCTTGTCGACCGCGGACTGGATCGTCTTGTACTTCGCGCCCCGGCCGACGTGCAGCGTCCTGGAGGGGCCCTTGGGCTTGACCTGGACCGTGCCGGGGTTGGCCGGATCGGGATAGTCCGCCGCCATCGCCGGCGCTGCGACCAGCAGCGCGGGGACGAGAGCGAGCAGAGCGGCTCTGCGGATGCGCACCGACTGCCTCCTAGGGTTCGACGAGATACCAGCCGTTCATGCCGGCATCCATGTGGGCGAGCACGTGGCAGTGGTAGAGCCACCGCCCCGGGTTGTCCTCCGTCCAGCGGGCGGTCACCGACGTCATCGGACCCACCAGCTGGTTGTCCACGTCCGTCCCGTCGGCCGCCTTCCAGCGGTGGCCGTGGACGTGAAAGGTGTGCAGCATGTCGTCGCCGCCGATGCAGTGCAGAGCGACGTCCTGACCGACCTTCGCGTGGATCGTCGGCGTGTTGCCGGCGGCGACGCGGCCGTTGACGCACGCGAAGTTCGCCCGCAGCTTCGTGACCGCGGGCGAGAACGAGTGGAAGTACAGCCCGGCCTCGACGTCGGGGACCTTGGCCCCCCGCTCGCGGATGACGATCATCCCGAAGAGGCCACGGTGCGAGTTGAGCGTCTCGTTGGGCCCGTGGTCGTGGTAGGGCCAGACGCCGACCGACTCGGGGACCGCCTCCCACGTGTAGGTGAACTCCTCGCCGGGCGCGATGAAGCCCCCGATCCGCGTGAAGTCGCCCATGTAGGCGCCGTCGTAGTCGGGCGTGTACCGGACGCCGTGCGGGTGCATCGTCACGGCCTGGCCGAAGTGCTCGTCGCCGTTGCGGAAGTGGACGCGCAGGACGTCGCCGACCTCGGCGTACAGCGTCGGGCCGGGGATCGAGGCGGCGCCGGTCGGCGCGGCGAAGCCGGCGTTGAACGGGCGGTAGGCGAAGGCGCGGAAGCGGCGCGGGCACTTGATCGCGGTGCCCATGAACTCATCGCGGCCGCTGGGCGCGACGTCCCACATCAGGGACTTCGCCTCGATCCAGTACTCCCGCACCTGGCCGCCGGGCTGGGGCTGAGGGGTGCCGAAGGTGAGGCCGTCCACCGGCGGGTAGCTGCCCGCGGAGGGCGCCTTCGCGGTCCCCATCCCCGCCGTCGCGGTCGTTGCGATCGCGGCCCCGCGAGGGCGGGCGACGTTGGCTGCCGCGGCATCGGCCTCGGCCACGTCCTTGGGCGTGCGCAGCTCGATGGCCTTGCCACCGATCGTGCAGATGAGCGCTGCGCCCCCGACCCCCAGGAACGCTCGGCGATCCAGTCCCCCAGTCATGCGAACGGCAACGTACCGCAAACTCGTACGCACGTACAAGTTCTCGCCGAACCCCGCTTCGACGACCACGGGGTCCTCCTGTGCGCGTATGTTCTGCCCGCCGTGGACCACCGAGCTCGCCACCGTTCGTCTCCACCGCGGTGGGCGCGCTGGATCACCCCGCTGGGCCTGTTGGCCACCTGGCAGCTCGCCTCCAGCACCGGCGCGCTACCCGCGACCACGATCGGCTCACCGCAGGACGTCACCGCTGCCGCGTGGGTCCTGATCGAGGACGGCCAGCTGTCGCACGCCCTCGTCGTCTCGCTGCGCCGCGTCGTGCTGGGCGTGCTCTTGGGCCTTGCGCTGGCCACCTTCTTCGGCCTCGTCGCCGGCCTGAGCCCGTGGGGAGACGTGCTCCTGGATCCGCCGATGCAGATGGCCCGCGCGATCCCCCTCTACGGCGTCGTGCCGCTGTTCATCGTCTGGTTCGGCATCGGCGAGTCGACCAAGGTCATCCTCATCGCGCTCGGGGTCATGGTCCCCCTCTACCTCAACCTCACCGCAGCCCTGCGCGGCATCGACCCCGAGCTCTCCGAGGTCGCCGACACGCTGCGGCTGACCCGCTGGGAGCGCCTGCGCCACCTCGTCCTCCCCGCGGCGCTCCCCGGTGCCCTCGTCGGCCTGCGCCTCTCGCTCGCCGTCGCCTGGCTCGTCCTCATCGTGTCGGAGACCATCAACGCCGAGTCGGGCATCGGGTTCATCGTCAACAACGCCCGCACCTTCCTCCAGAACGACATCATCGTCGTCGGCCTGCTCACCTACGCCCTGCTCGGGCTGGCCACCGACTACCTCGTGCGGCGGATGGAGCGCCGTGCGCTGCGCTGGCAGGGCGGCGCGACCCGATGACGATCGTGCTGCGCGGCGTCTCGCGCTCGTGGGAGGAGATCGTCGGCCTGTCGGACATCGACCTCGACATCGCCGATGGCGAGCGGGTCGCCGTGATCGGTCGCTCCGGCTCGGGCAAGACGACGCTGCTGCGGGCGCTCGCCGGCCTGGACACCGGGATCACGGGCGAGCTGCGGGGTGCGGCGGCGCCCGCCGTCGTCTTCCAGGACCCGCGCCTCTTCCCGTGGCGCAGCGCGCTGGACAACGTCGCGCTCGGACTGCGCGGCACCGACCCCCGGGACCGCGCCCGGGCGATGCTGGCCGAGGTCGGCCTCCACGGCCGCGAAGACGCCTGGCCCCGCCAGCTCTCCGGCGGTCAGCGCCAGCGCGTCGCCCTGGCCCGCGCCCTCGTCCGCGAACCCGACCTCCTGCTCCTGGATGAGCCCTTCAGCGCCCTGGATGCCCTCACCCGGGTCTCGGCCCAGGCGCTCGTCGCCGACCTGTGGGAGCGCCACCGGCCCGCTCTCCTGCTCGTGACGCACGACGTCGAGGAGGCCCTGCTGCTCACCGACCGCGTCCTGCTGCTGGCGGACGGGCGCCTCGTGCACGACGAGCGGCTGCCCGCGGACCTGCCGCGGCGGCGCGACGACCCGGCGCTCGTGGCGCGGCGGGCCGACCTGCTGCGGCGCCTGGGCGTGGAGCCGTAGGGCTCGCGCCGAGAACCCCGCGGCGGGGCTACGCCCGGCGGCCGTCAAACGGTCCCGGCGAGACCGCGGACCGTCACGGCATGTTTGGCGCAGGATCCTCGTTGTCGCGCTGCACGGGCGGCTTGGGGCCGTCCCCTTCGTAGTCGACGTCGGTGTCGAGGTACCCGGCGTCCGACGTCAGCATGTCGTCATCGTCGGGCGGGTTGGAGGACTGGGCGTCGCCCAGCGAGGCCTCACCGCCGTGGACGCGATCCGAGCCACCGTGGTTGTCAGGGGTCATGGAGGCAACGTACCAGGCATCATCCGGCGCGAAACATGGCTCGCATCGCCGTCACACGCCGCCTCCCGTTCCCCGCGCTGGAGCGCCTGGCCGCCGCCCACGAGGTCGTCACCTGGCCCGGCGTGCTGCCGCCGTCGCCCGGCGAGCTGCGCGCGTTCGCCGCCGGCGCGGACGGCCTGCTCTGCCTGCTCACCGACCGCGTGGACGCCGCGCTGCTGGAGGCGGTGCCGTCGCTGCGGGCGGTCGCGGTCTACGCGGTCGGCACCGACAACGTCGACGGCGCCGCGGCCCGTGCCCGGGGCGTGGCGGTCGGCAACACGCCGGGCGTGCTGACCGAGGCGACCGCCGACCTCGCGTTCGCCCTCCTGCTCGCGGCCGCGCGGCGCCTGCCCGACGGGGAGCGCGCCGTGCGCGAGGGCGGCTGGCGCACCTGGGAGCCGGCCGGCTGGCTGGGGCTGGAGCTCCACGGCGCGACGCTGGGGATCGTCGGCGCCGGGCGGATCGGGCAGGCCGTCGCGCGCCGCGCCGCCGGGTTCGGCATGGAGGTGCTGCTGCACCGCCCCACACCGCTGGAGGAGCTGCTGGAGCGCAGCGACGTCGTCTCGCTGCACGTGCCGCTGGGCGACGCGACCCGCCACCTGATCGACGCGGTCGCGCTGGAGCGGATGAAGCCCACGGCGATCCTCGTCAACACCGCGCGAGGCGGGATCGTCGACCAGGAGGCGCTGGCCGATGCACTGCACGCGGGGACGATCGGCGCCGCCGCCCTGGACGTCACCGATCCCGAGCCGCTGCCCGCCGACCACCCGCTGCTGGACGCGCCGAACCTGATCGTCCTCCCCCACGTCGGCTCGGCCACCGACGCGACGCGGGCGCGGATGGCCGACATGGCCGTCGACAACCTCCTCGCCGCGCTGGCCGGCGACCCGATGCCGCACGCGGTCGCGTGAGCGACCCGACCGCCGCGATCGCCGCGGCGCCGACCGCGCGGGTCGCCGTCGTCGACGTGGGCACGAACTCCACGCGGCTGCTGATCGCCGACGTCGACCCCGAGGCGGGTCGCATCACGGAGGTCGAGCGCCGCTCGGCCGTGACCCGGCTGGGCGAGGGTGTCGACGCGAACGCCCGCCTCGCCGACGCCGCGATCCAGCGCGTGCGCGTCGTCCTGGGCGAGTACCGCGCGCTGATCGACGCCGCCGGCGCGCCTCCCGCGGTCGCCGTCCTGACCAGCGCCGTCCGCGATGCCGCCAACGGCCCCGCGTTCGCCGACGCCGTCCGCGACGACTACGGCCTGGACGCGCGCGAGCTCTCCGGTGACGAGGAGGCGCGTCTCACGTACCTCGGCGCGGTCCACGGCCGCCCCGGCCTGCACACGACGCCGACCCTCGTCATCGACATCGGCGGCGGCTCGACCGAGCTCGTCATCGGCCAGGGCGACGAGCTGCGCTTCCACGTCTCCACCCAGGCCGGCGTCCTGCGCCAGCGCGAACGCCACCTGCGCGGCGACCCGCCCGCCGGCCATGAGCGCCAGGCGCTGACCGACGACGTGCGCCGCATCTTCGCCACCGCCGTCCCCCACCCGCTGATCCACGTGCCGCAGGCCGCGATCGGCGTGGCCGGCACCCCGACCGCGCTGGCCGCCCTGGACCTCGGCCTGACCGTCTACGACTCCGCGCGCGTCGAGGGCCACGTGCTGGCGCGCGCGACGTGCGAGCAGCTGCTGGCCCGCCTGTCCGCGATGACCCTGGCCCAGCTGCGCGCGGTGCCGGGCATGCACCCCGACCGCGCCCCGTCGATCGTCGCCGGCACCGTCCTGCTCATCGAGGCGCTGCGGCTCTTCGGCCTGGAGCAGATCGAGGTCTCCGAGCATGATCTGCTGTACGGGACCGCTCTGACCGTCGTCCGCGCGGGTTAGAGCCCGCGAGAGGTCCACGAGCTCAGCCGGACAAGACGAAAGCCGCCCCGCAAGCGGAACGGCTTTCGACGTTGGCCCCGGCAGGACGGGCAGGGGTACGTGCCATGCAGGGGCCGGTTTGGGTTGGCTCGAGCGGCGGGAGGCGCCGATTCGATACGGCTTCGCCCGAGCCTATGTGCCGGAATGGCCAGGGATCAGCGCCTTTCGGCGCGCACCCCGGGTCACCCGACCTGCGGAGTATCTTCGGGTCTTGTCACACCCGCCATCGAACGAACGTCCACTGCCCCGCCCAGATGTTGTGGTCACGCGAGGTTCGCCCGACGTGGATAGATCACGGTCGGATCGGTGAGCACGTTCACGAGCGCCGGCCTGCCGGCCGAGAACGCGCGCTCCAGCGCCGGCTTCAGCTCGCCCGGCGCCCGCACCAGCTCACCGTGGCACCCGAGCGCCTCGACCATCTGGTGGTAGGGCGTCTCCGGGCGCAGGTCGGCGATCACCGAGTAGCCGTAGAGGAACTCCATCGGGTGCTTCTCCAGCGCCCAGATGCCGTTGTTGCCCATGACCGCGACGACGTTCACCCCGTGGCGGGCCAGCGTGTCGAACTCCATCGCCCCGAAGCCGAACGCGCCGTCGCCGACGAGCAGGACGACCTGACGGTCCGGGTGGGCGAGCTTGGCTGCCAGCGCGTAGCCCGGGCCGGCGCCGAGGCAGCCGAAGGGGCCCGGGTCCAGCCAGCAGCCGGGCTCGTAGGAGTCGATCACGCGGCCGGCGTAGGAGACGAAGTCGCCGCCGTCGCCGATGATGATCGCGTTGCGGTCGATGACCTGGGCCAGCTCGGCGTAGAGCCGCATCGGGTGCAGCGGGGAGCGGTCGTCGGCCATCTCCGCGAGCTCGCCGGCCCGGCGCTCGTCCTCGATCGCGCGCAGCTCGTCGATCCACGGCTGGGTCTCCAGCGCGCCGCCGGCCGCGGCCAGCGCGTCGAGCGTCTGGGCGATGCCGCCGTGGAGCTCGAGGTCGGGCGAGCGCGGGGCCGTCCGGCCCGAGGGCGCGGCGTCGATGACGATGATCTTCGTCTCGTCGCCGAACGCGGCGCCGAAGCCGAGACGGAAGTCCATCGGCACGCCGACGACGAGCGCGACGTCGGCCCCCTTGAGCGCCGTGCTGCGGGCGCGCGAGAACGCGAGCTCGTGGTCGGCGGCGACGCAGCCGCGAGCCTGGCCGTTGGCGAACACCGGGATACGGCGCTGCTGCACGAGCGCGTTGAGCGCGGTCTCGCCGTGGCCCCAGTACAGGCCGGTGCCGGCCATGATCACGGGGCGCCGCGCGGTGCGCAGCAGCTCGATCGCCTGCTCGGTGCCGTCGGCGGCCGGGGTGTCGCGCGGGTCGGCGATCCGCGCGGTGGACGGCGGCTCCTCGTCGAGCTCGGAGAAGACGTAGTCCAGCGGGAAGTCGACGAAGGTCGGGCCGCTGGGCGCGGCCATCGCGGTGACGAGCGCCTCGTCGACGAGCGGCGGGATCTCGGCGGTGGACGTCGGGGTGCGGGCGGACTTGGTCAGCGGCGCGACGAACGGGACGTGGTCGATCTCCTGCAGCGAGCCCTGGCCCCAGCGCAGCGCCGGCGCTCGGCCGCCGAGCACGACGAGCGGCGAGCCGTTCATCTGCGCGGAGCCGAGCGCGGACATGCCGTTGGTGACACCGGGGCCGGCGGTCAGCGCGGCGACGCCGGGCGTGCGGGTCACCTTCGCCCAGCCCTCCGCGGCGAACGCGGCGGACTGCTCGTGGCGGACGTCGACGAGATCGATGCCCTCCTCCCGGCAGCCGTCGTAGATCGAGAAGAGGTGTCCGCCCGAGAGCGTGAACAGCTTCGTCACGCCGTGCGCCTTGAGGCGCTTCGCGACGAGGCGCCCGCCATGGAGCTTGGTCTCCTGCTTGGTCTCTGCAGCCATGCCCGCGACCTTACCTGAACGCGGACGTTCGCTCTACGTCATCCGTTCGCTCACGCCATGCGCGACGACGCCGCGCGGGCGCCGCGCAGCGCGGCCGCCGCCTCCGCGATGCGGGCCTCGCCGGCGATGAGAGCCCGACCGGCCTGCTGCAC
>JAOPZL010000070.1 GCA_025964175.1 Solirubrobacterales bacterium | reverse complement strand
CTCGGCCTGCTCGACCGGCTCGTCGACTCCGGCAAGTCGGTCATCGTCATCGAGCACCACCAGGCGGTCATGGCGCACGCCGACTGGATCATCGACCTCGGCCCCGGCGCCGGCCACGACGGCGGCCAGATCGTCTTCGAGGGCACACCCGCCGACGTCGTCGCCGCCCGCTCCACCCTCACCGGCGAGCACCTCGCGGCCTACGTCGGCACCTGACCGAGGCCCTCGCGTCAGCCGTCGAGCCCGATTTCCCCATCCCCGGAGGGTCGCGCTAGCCCGCGGCCTCTTCGCGCGTCCGCGCCGCGTCGGCGCCCTCGGCGACGACCTCGACGAACCGCAGCGCCACCCGGCCGAGCACGATCTCGTCGCCGTGGCTGAGGATCGCCGCGTCGACGCGCTTGCCGTTGACCCACGTGCCGTTCATCGAGCGGTCGTCCAGCAGCCAGGCACGGCCGCCGCGCTCGACGATCCGGGCATGGCGGCGGGAGACGCTCGCGTCGTCGAGGTGGACGTCGGCGCTCAGGCCGCGCCCGATGCGCGTCACGGCTCCGGAGTGCAGCGCCAGCGCCACCAGCTCGGTGCCGGACTGGACCGCGAGATAGCGACCCGGCGCGGGGGCGGGCATCGAGAAGGCGGCACGATCCAGCTCGCGAGAGCTGAGGATCTGGGTGTGTTCGATGTCGGGACGATCGGTCATGTTCAAGTCGCCCCCTGGGCTACGGTGCTTGGCGCAGAGCACCCGATGGGTGCCTGTACAGGGTGTCGATGGATCCTCAACGCCTGCTCAAGACATCTGAAGAGTGCCGGTCGCGGTGAACCATGCCCACCGACGGTCCGGATCATGCGTCCATCGTGTGAAGGCGCGTGCTGACGAGACGAGCCAACGTAGCGCGATGCGTGCCGGTGCCGCCCAGGAACGCCGCGTCCAGCTGGGCGCGCTTGTACAGCCAGTGCACGTCGGCCTCCCACGTGAAGCCGATGCCGCCGTGCGCCTGGATGGCCGACGCCGTGACCTCGCGGCCCGCCTCCGACGCCGCGGCCTTCGCCAGCGCGGCGGCCTCGGCGAGGCGCTGTGGCTCGGCGTCGGCCGCCCACGCCGCGTAGTACGTCGCCGAGCGGGCCGACTCCGTGTACAGGAGCATCTGCGCGCACCGATGCGAGACGGCCTGGAAGGCGCCCACCGGGATGTCGAACTGCTTGCGCTCCTTGACGTAGGCCAGGGTCATCTCCAGCGCGCGCTGGCTGATGCCGACCAGCTCTCCCGCGACGGCGATCGCGGCGCGGCCGACGGCGGCGGCGACGTCACCCGGGAGCTCCTCGCCCACGTCGGCGCGGGCGCTGACCCGGCCGCTGGCCCGCGTGGGATCGATCGTCGCGACGGTCTGCACCGTCACCCCGTCCTGCGCGGTGTCGAGGACGGTCGCCCCGCCGTCGTCGTCGAGCAGGACGACGACCGCGGCACCGGGGGCGTCGGGGACGATCGCGCCGGCCGACCCGAGCGCGCCCCGCACCTCGCCGGACGCCAGCCCGGGCAGCCAGCGCTCGCGCTGCTGAGAGGAGCCCGCGTGCTCGATGGCGAGCGCGGCGAGGACGGTGCCCAGGAACGGCGTCGCCGCGCAGGCGTAGCCGAGCTCCTCGAGCAGGATGCCGAGCTCGACGGCGCCCAGGCCCTGCCCGCCGTGCTCCTCGCAGACGGCGATGCCGGGCCAGCCCAGCTCACCGAGCTCGCTGATGAGGGCCGGGTCGTAGGCCGGCGGGGCCGGGGCCTCGGCGGCGGCGCGGACGCGCTCGAAGGAGGAACGGCCGGCGAGCAGGTCGCGCGCGGTGCGCTTGATCTCCCGCTGGTCATCGGAGAAGTCGAAGTTCACGTCGTGTCCCTCTCTCAGCGCATCCGCGGCAGACCGAGAACCCGCTCGGCGACGATGTTCTTGAGCACCTCGGTGGTGCCGCCCTCGATCGAGTTGCCGCGGGCGCGCAGCAGCTCGTACGACCACGGCGAATCGGCGGTCAGCGCCTCGTCCCCGAGCAGGTCCACCGCGAGCTGGGTCAGCTCCTGGTTGGCCTGGGACCACATCCACTTGGTCAGCGAGCCCTCGGGCCCGGGCTGGCCGTACCTCTCGATCGCGGTGAGGCCGCGATAGGCGGTGAGGCGGATGACCTCGGCCTTGACGTGCAGGTCCCCGAGCTTCTGCGCGATCGCGTTTCCACCCGCCCCATCGAGCATCCCGCGCGCGGCGACCTCCTCGATCAGCTTGTCCAGCTGGTTGCGCAGCCGGACCTGCAGGAAGAAGGCCAGGCCCGAGCGCTCGTTCATGAGCGTCGTCATGGCGACCTTCCAGCCGTTGCCGACGCCGCCGACGACCGCGTCGTCGGGGATGCGCGCCTCCTGCAGGAAGAGCTCGTTGAACTCCGCCTCGCCGGTGATCTGGCGCAGCGGGCGCACGATGACACCCGGCTGATCCATGTCCAGGACGAAGTAGGTCAGGCCCTGGTGCTTCTTGGGGGTCTCGAAGTCCGTGCGGGCGACGAGCATGCACCACTTGGCGAACTGCGCCCCGCTCGTCCACACCTTCTGGCCGGTGACGACCCAGTCGTCGCCGTCCCTGACCGCGCGCGTCTTCAGCGCGGCGAGGTCCGATCCGGCATCGGGCTCCGAGAAGCCCTGGCACCACGGCTCCTCGGCGTTGAGGATCGTCGGCAGCAGGCGCTCCTTCTGCGCGTCCGTCCCCCACACCATCAGCGTCGGACCAGCCAGCAGCAGGCCGAGGACGTCCGCGGGCAGCGGCGCGCGCGAGCGGCCGAGCTCCTCGAAGAAGATCGCCGACTGGGTCAGCGTCGCGCTGCGCCCGCCGAACTCCGACGGCCAGTGCACGCCCGCCCATCGCGCATCGGCGAGCTGGCGCTGCCAGTCGCGGCGCCAGCGGTAGTGGGCATCCTCGTCGCCCTGGGGCTCGGGACCGGCGTCGTTGGCCCCCAGCCACGCGCGCAGCTCGTCGCGAAACGCCGCTTCCTCGTCGTTGAACGTCAGGTCCATGGCGGGCCGGCTCCTCCTCCGAGTGAAAGGGCAACGTCGACGAGCGTGTCCTCCAGCGCGGACAGCGACGCGCCGGCCGCGAGCTGGGACCAGGCGAGCTGGCCGATCCCGGCGGCGAGGACGAAAAGGGCATCGTCGGAGACGACGGCGGCGGCGCTGCCGGCCGCGGCGAACGTCGCCCGGTAGCGCTGCGCGAAGCGGCGGATCGCGGCGTCGCGGGCAGCGGCGGCCTGCGGCGTGCCGACCACGTGGATCTCCAGCAGGTGGACGCGGGCGAAGCGCGGCTCGGCGTCCAAGACCGTGAGATAGGCGCGCATGGCCGCGCGCAGCTTGGCTCGCCAGTCGCCCGGCTCGGCGGCGACGGCGGCGTCGAGGCGCTCCACCAGGACGTCGACCCCGTGGCCGTAGGCCTGCACGAAGCACGCCTCCTTGGAGTCGAAGAGCGCGTAGAAGGTCGACCGCGAGACGCGGGCCTCGCGGACGGCGTCGGCGACGGTCGCGGCCGCGTAGCCCTTCCTCCCGACGACCTGCGTCATCGCCTCCAGCAGCCGTGCCCGCTGAGCGCCGTCACGGCCCTCCAGCAGCGGCTCGACCTCCGGGTGCTCTCCGACCAGGGACGGCATCGGTCGCGTACCCTATGGGTACACGACCGTACTCGCAAGGTACAGGATGCGCGCGGGCGAGGCGGGCCGCCTCAGGGCTCAGTGTCCGCCGACGTCCCTCGGCTCGGGCTCGGCCAGCAACGAGTCGAGGTCCAGGTCGCCGAACGCCATGGCGATGCGGCCCTCCTCGTCGCGCGGCCACTCGTCGGCCGGACGATCCCAGGCCAGCTCGAGATCGTTCCCGTCCGGATCGGAGAGGTAGATCGCCTCGTGTGTGCCGTGGTCCGACAGCTGGCGCAGCGGCCAGTCGACCGCCTGCAGCCGGCGCACGGCGTCAGCCAGCGCGGCGCGCGTCGGGTAGTTGATCGCGACGTGGTGCAACCCGGCCACGCCGTCGGGCTGGGGTCCGCCGCCCGCCGACTTCCATGTGTTGAAGCCGAGATGGTGGTGGTAGCCGCCGGCGGCCAGGAACAGGACGTCGCCGGTCGTGCCCCATCCCGGGATGCCGCGTTCCTCGGCGACGACGCCGAAGCCGAGCACGCCGACGTAGAAGTCGCGAACGGGACCGATGTCCGCTGTGCGCAGGTGGACGTGGCCGATCGTGACCTCAGGATCGATGGGCCGCGGAGCGGGTTCGGGCATGCCTCGTGTATACCCGAGAGGGGGCCATAACCCCCAAAGATCCGCCACCCTCACCGTCAGCCTGAGGCTTACCCATGATGCCGAGATCCTCGACGGCATCGAGGATCTCACCCTCATCAGCTCGCTTTGGCGGCCTCCTCCGCCCGGCGCAGCAGCTCGGAGACGGGGATGTCGAGCGCGTTCGCGATCCGGGCGATCGACTTCAGGGACGCGTTGCGCTCGCCGCGCTCGACGCCGGCGATGTAGGTGCGATGGAGCTCGCAGCGGTGGCCGAGGCCCTCCTGGCTGAGCTGCAGCTCGGTCCGGCGCGCACGGATGGCGATGCCGAGATGCGCTGGGGTCGGTATGGCCTCTGAACGCGGGAGCCTCGGCACCCGCGAAACGCTATCGGGCGGGCGGCGCTTCGTAGTGCATGATGGTCAGCCGGGAGCGCACCTCGGGCCCTCCGCTCTGCCCGTCCTGCAGCCTTCCGGCCGCGGCGGCCTGCTCCTGGAGGACGTGGTCCAGCGTCTCGGCGAGCAGCTCGTAGACGAGCTTCCAGCCCTGCTCGTCGAGGATCACCGGGGTCCAGGAGAGGTGCGGATCGGTCCGCTCCTCGAACGTCCCCGACTCGACGGCGGCGCGTAGATCGCCGAATGCCTTCGTGGCGAACTGCCCGGCGAGCGAGTTGCGCGCGCTCGCCGGCAGCGTCTCCATGTCCTCGGAGGCGAGCATCGGGCGGCGCAGCGCGCGGTAGCGGTGCTCCAGTGCTCCGCGCACCTGACGGGTCTCGACCTCCTCGATGCACTGCAGCCGCAGCAGCGTGTGCACGTGATAGGCCACGTTCGCCACGGGCAGATCCATGTCCCGGGCGATGTCGGCGGAGCTCGCCACACGCTCGTTGAGAATGGTCAGGGCGCGCACCCGCACCGGATGGCTAAGTGCCTTGGCCATGCGCGTTTCCTCAGTGACGCGCGTGGGCGTTCCGCTCATAGGCCAACTGTATCGACGGATGCGAAACGCTTTCAGGAGCCGGCGCGGTCTCATCGGATGCAACAGGCGCGAGTCCACGGAAAGGAGGGACGCCACCATGCTGACCGTCGAGCTGCTCGACCAGCCCACCATGCCGGTTCTGGCCATCGTGAAGATCGGCTAGTCCGGATCGTCGCTGGCGGGGGCGTCGCGCGCACGCGCCGCGTCCCCGCCCGCCCGACCGGTCAGGAAACGAAAAAGCTTCCGGTCGCGGTCACTGGTAGTCGTCGTGCCGTGCGCCATCGTCGTTGCACCGACCAGGAGACCGCCATGCCGCCCGAGACCGCATCACCGCCGCCGCCGCAGCTCGAGCGCGCGTGGTCCATCACCGAGTCGCTCCACGTGCTGCTGACGCGGCGCGGCGGGACCGACTGGGCGGCGGTCGCGCAGCTCGCGCAGGAGCTGCGCGCGGTGGCCGACGCAGCCGAGCCCGCCTCGGAACGCAAGAAGCCGCCCCGGGGGGGCGGCTTCTCGTGAGGTGGGGAGCCGGGGATGGCGTTCGCTCCTGCGATGTGAGCGCGGGTGCGCGTGCGGAGCATCGGGTCAGCGCGACCGGCCGGCGCGCACGTGCGGCTACTCAACCAGGGCGGTG
>JAOPZL010000032.1 GCA_025964175.1 Solirubrobacterales bacterium | reverse complement strand
GGATACGCCGCTGAGCACCTGATCGAAGCGGCGGGAAGCGGTGCGGTGTCCGCCACGGGCGGCTCCCTTCGCGCGGATCTCGCCAACGCGATGGTCGGGATGAAGAAGCGCTACTACGGGCGCGGGCCGACGGCGGCCAAGGCGTGGGTCCTGGACGACTACGTCTTCGTGGCCATGGAGGGCGGCCTCACCCGAAACGAGGAGACGCTGCTGGCCGACGGCAAGGAGGACATCGTGCGCAGCTACCGGCTGTCCTTTCAGGAGTCCGTGTCGGAGCTGACGTGCGGCGCCGTCGCGGAGATCATGGGCCGGGCGGTCCTGACCTACCACAGCCAGATCGTGTTTGGTCCGACGCGCAGCTTTGAGATCTTCGTCCTGGAACCAGAACGTCCGAAAAAGTAGCCCTCGGGCGACCTTGCCGTAGCGCAGTACGAGAACGGCCACACCAGCGCTCACCGAAAAACGCGACGTGGACGAACAGGGCGCCTTCAGGCGTGACCTTCACCGCAAGCGCGTTGGGTTCGCCGGTCGCATCGTGATCGCCGAACTCGCGCAGCGAAGAGCGTAAGAAATCCATCGTGATGGCCTCGTGGCGGGCTGGGAACGATCGACGTGGTGATCCCCAAGCTGACGTGCGCGCCGTGTCCCCGGACGCCTACCGATCCTGGCTGACCCGACAGAAGGCAGCGATCCAGGCCAACAACAACGCCGTCGTCCAGCAACGCAAACAGGGCGTCGCCACCGACACCGAAGCCGACACCCCATGACGAGCGCCCGCTGCGTCCGCGACGCCGAGATTACGAGCGCCGAGACAGGGTAGGGAGCCGGCGAGGAGCGAACTTGAGGCCATGCCTCGAGACGCGTCCCACGCCGCACAGTGATGAGGACGGAAGCGATGCGGGAACCCCCACCGCGCTCTCCGGGCTCTCTCTCCATTTCGAAAGAGAGCCTCGTCATGCCCCAATGCGTTCCCCCGTCCCCGGTCTCTGAGCAATGGCTGCTCAAGCGCTATCTGCGCAACGGCGACCCCGCCGCCCGCGAACGCCTCATCGCAAGCATGGCGCCGCTGGTGTACCGGATCGCCCGCGGATACCGCGCACCCGGCCACGAGGACGACCTCCTCCAAGTCGCGTGGATCGCCCTTCACCACGCCATCGAGCGCTACGACCCCGCCTACGGCGTCCCGTTGCGGACGTTCGCGATCCCCACGATGCACGGCGAGCTGCGCCGCTACCTGCGCGACCACTCGTGGGCCGTCCACGTGCCCAGAACCCTCCAAGAGCGCGTCCTGAAGGTGACACGTACCCGCGATCGCCTCTCATCCGAGCACGTCCGCTCACCAACCGTCGCCCAGATCTCTCGCGAGCTGTCGCTGACCCACGCCGAGACCGTGGAGGCAATCCAGGCCTCCTCTGGCCACACCGCGCGATCGCTGGACGCCCCGCTGCGCGATGACGCCGGCGACCCTGGCGCCACACTGGCCCAACGACTCGGTCAAGAAGACCCCGACCTGGCACGAGCCGAGAACCGGGCCGCGCTACGCACCCTGCGCCACCACCTCAACGACCGGGAGCGCCACATCCTCTACCTGAGCTTTGTCGAGGATCGCACCCAAGCCCAGATCGCCAAGGAGCTCGGCTGCTCACAGATGTCGGTCTCGCGAATGCTGCGACGGGTGCTGGACCGCCTCACGGATGCGAGCCTGACCCCGCCGGCCCACTCACCCGTCGCCGCATAGGCCAGGACCCATGCGGTTCACCCTGGACATCTGGACCCAGGACACACGCGACAGCGACAGGCGATTCGTCCGCCACGAGATCGACGAGATCGACCCCGAAGCGAAGCAGTTCAGGCGTGCGCGGTTGCTGGACGCCGCCGCGAGCCTGTTCTCCACCCAGGGCTACGGTACGCGCGACGATGGATGCCGGATTCGTCCTCACCACGGACGCGCTGGCCACGCAACTCTGTGCCAGCCACGGGTGGGGCCCGCAGGAGACAGGCGTGCTCGCGACGATGCTGCTGGGTCAGCTGGACATCGCCACCGACGACTGCGTGCGCACCGATTGGACAACGCGACGGGCGGCTGTGCAACAGGCACTCACCACCACGTGGGTCGCCCTGCTGCGACGCCCCCAGCGCGTCACGCCGTCCAGCGGCCGATTCGCTTCCCCTGACCCGGGTAACCAGCCCCGGGCGCCGCTGCGGGCCAGCACGATCGCGATCTGTACGTAGCGGTGAATGGAACCGGCGGCGCCCATTCCTTGTACGAAGTCGATCGGGGGAGCCGTCGATCATGACCGACGAGAACGACGAAGACCGCGTCGGCCAGTCCAACGCGGGCACGCTGAACCAGCCCCGCAAGGACGACGAGGGCGGCGACGACCAACTCAACCCCGTGCCCGACGCCTGATTGACCGCCGCTCCTCTGCCGACCGCCCGACCGACCGCCCGCCCGGCTGGCAGCGACGCATCGGTGTGACTACGGCGTCGCGCCGATCCCGGCCGGCGCGACACCAGCCACCCGAACACTGGCCGCACGCCTCAGGGCTCCTCGCCAGCGCGCCCGTGCATGGGGTGACCGAGCGCAGGACCGCGGCGCCGCGTGTGCGTAGGTCAGACCAAGACGGGTAGTCGCGGCACATGTCTCGATGGATGCTGGCCCTCCTCGCCGCCGTGATCGTTGTGTTCGCGGCCACC
>JAOPZL010000131.1 GCA_025964175.1 Solirubrobacterales bacterium | reverse complement strand
AGAACGCCGGATCGGCGCGGTCGCGGGTGTAGTGCCCTTCGGGCGGCGTGCCCACCCAGTCGTCATCGTCGTCGGCCATGGGGACAGTGTGCCCGATGAGTTCGCGCGGATGCATCGGTCTGAAGGGGATTTCCTGGAGGCCGCCTAGATGGCCACCACCTCGTTGCTGAGTGAACCACCTCGGGGATCTCGGTGATGCTCGCACGGATCTGGGTAACGCCTGTCTTGGTCCCGTACAGCGGCGTCCGTCCCAGGCGCCGCGGCACCTGAAGGGGGAGATCACGTGACCGACATGAAGCTGGCGGCGGCGCGGGCGAGAGGGTGGCGCGCCACGCTCCCGGGCGAGCTCGCGGCCGAGTTCCTGGGCACCTTCGTGCTCATCGCCTTCGGCACGGGTGCGGTGGCGATGGCGGTGGCGGCGCTCAACCAGTCCCGGCGCGGCACCGAGATCTTCCAGGCCAGCGGGGACTGGCTGCTCATCGCCTGGGGCTGGGGTCTGGCCGTGACGCTCGGCGTCTACGTCGCCGGCGGCGTCACCGGCGCCCATCTCAACCCGGCCGTGACGCTGGCCAACGCGCTGCGCCGCGGCTTCCCGTGGAGCAAGGTCCCGGCCTACATGGCGGCGCAGCTGGCCGGCGCGTTCGTCGGCGCCTTCCTCGTCTACACCGTCTACCACGACGCGATCAGCTCCTACGAGGCCGCCCACCACATCGTGCGCGGCACGGCGGACTCGACGACGACGTTCTCGATCTTCGCGACGTTCCCGGCGCCGTACTTCAAGAACTGGTGGGGCCCGTTCCTCGACCAGGTCGTGGGCACCGGCCTGCTCGTCGCGGCCATCTTCGCGTTGACCGACGCGCGCAACCAGCCGCCGATGGGCAACATCGCGCCGTTCGTCGTCGGCCTCGTCGTCGTCGCGGTCGGCATCTCGTTCGGCGCGAACGCCGGCTACGCCATCAATCCGGCCCGCGACCTCGGGCCGCGACTGATGACGTGGATCGAGGGCTACAAGTCGATCGCGATACCCGGCGACTACGGCAACGTGAACGGCTACATGTGGATACCGATCGTGGGACCGTTGGTGGGTGGCGCGATCGGCGCCGTCGTGTATGACCTCTTGATCCGCGATGTCCTCATCGCGCGCGGCGAGCCCGAGGCCGAGGGTCTGGAGATCGGCGCGGAGACCGTGGAAGAGGGGAACGAGGGGAGCAACCGATGATTCTGGGCATCGATCAGGGCACCACGGGAACGCGCGCGTTCCTGTTCGACGAGAAGGCGCAGGTCGTCGGCAGCGCGTACTCGGAGTTCGAGCAGTTCTTCCCGCGCCCGGGCTGGGTCGAGCACGACGCCGCCGAGATCTGGGAGGTCACCAAGCGCGTCTGCCACCAGGCGCTCGACGAGGCCGGGAAGTCCGGCGAGGACCTCCAGGCGATCGGCATCACCAACCAGCGCGAGACCGCGGTCGCGTGGGACAAGCGCACCGGGGAGCCGCTGCACAAGGCGATCGTCTGGCAGGACCGCCGCACCGCCGCGCGCTGCGACGAGCTGCGCGCCCAGGGCGTGGAGGCGATGTTCCGCGAGCGCACCGGGCTGATCCTCGACGCCTACTTCAGCGGCACGAAGTACGAGTGGATGCTGAAGGAGGGCGGCGTCGACCCCAACCGGGTCGCCTTCGGGACGATCGACGCGTGGCTGCTCTACAAGCTGACCGGCCGCCACGCCACCGACTACTCCAACGCGTCGCGCACGCTGCTGTTCAACATCCGCGAGCTGCGGTGGGACCAGGAGCTGTGCGACATCCTCAACGTCCCGGTCACCGCGCTGCCCGAGCCGGTGCGCAACGCGGAAGTGCTGGGGGAGACGAGCGAGTTCGGCGGCAAGGTGGCGGTCGCGGCGATGGTCGGCGACCAGCAGGGCGTGCTCTACGGGCAGGCCTGCCACGAGCCAGGCCTGGGCAAGAACACCTACGGCACCGGCAACTTCCTGCTGCAGAACGCGGGCCCCGGGTCGCCGCTGCTGGAGCAGGGGCTGATCACGACGATCGCATGGGGGATCGGGGACCGCGTCGACTACGCGCTGGAGTCCTCGATGTTCATCACCGGTGCCGCCGTGCAATGGCTGCGCGACGGTCTGAAGATCATCGAGAACGCGGCGGAGACCGAGGAGATGGCGGCGTCGCTGGACTCCAACGACGGCGTCTACTTCGTGCCCGCGCTCACCGGCCTCGGCTCCCCGCACTGGGACCCGTACGCGCGCGGCACGATCGTGGGGCTGACACGCGGGTCGACGCGGGCGCACATCGCGCGCGCGGCGCTGGAGGCGATCGCCTACCAGTCCGTCGACGCGGTCCGCGCCCAGAACACCGCGCTCGGCGTGCCGCTGGCGGAGCTGCGCGCCGACGGAGGCGCCACGGCCAACGGCTGGCTGATGCAGTTCCAGTCCGACATGCTCGGCGTCCCGGTGATCGTGCCCGAGATCCGCGAGACCACCGCGCTGGGCGCGGCCTATCTTGCTGGGGTGGCCGTCGACGCCTGGACCGAGGACGACGTCCGCGGCATGTGGAAGGAAGCCGAGCGCTGGGAGCCCAAGATGTCCGATGACCAACGCCAGTCCCTGCTGGCCGACTGGCGCCGTGCGCTGCAGCGCGCGGGGCGCTGGGTGATCCCCGGATGAGCAGCCGCGGATCGCTCTCTCCGGAGTCGCGCGGCGCGGCACTGGAGGCCATGGACGGCGGCGAGTTCGACGTGGTGATCATCGGCGGCGGCGTCGTCGGATCCGGCGCCGCCGTCGACGCGGCCACGCGCGGCCTGTCCGTGGCGCTCGTCGAGGCGCGCGACGTCGCCGCGGGCACCTCGAGCCGGTCGTCCAAGCTCATCCACGGCGGGCTGCGCTACCTCGAGCAGCTCGAGTTCGGGCTCGTGCGCGAGGCGCTGCACGAGCGGGCGCTGATGCTCGACCGCATCGCCCCGCATCTCGTGCACCCGCTCCCGTTCCTCGTGCTGCTCACGCACCGCGGGTGGGAGCGGCCGTACATCGGCGCGGGCCTCGCGCTCTACGACACGATGGGCACGGCGTTCGGGCGGGGCCGGGGCGTGCCGCGCCAGCGCCACATGACGCGCACGACGGCGCTGAAGCTGTTCCCGTCGCTGCGCAAGGACGCCTTCGTCGGCGCGATCCAGTACTTCGACGCGCAGGTCGACGACGCCCGCCACACGATGTTCCTCGCCCGCACCGCCGCCGCCTACGGCGCGCAGATCGCGACGCGGACGCAGGCCATCGGCTTCCTGCGCGAGGCCGAGCACGTCACCGGCGTCCGCGTGCGTGACCTGGAGAGCGGCCGCGAGCTGGAGATCCACGGGCGTCAGGTCCTCAACGCGACCGGCGTGTGGACCGACGACACCCAGGACCTCGCCGGCGAGCGCGGGCAGTTCCACGTGCGCGCCTCCAAAGGCGTGCACCTGCTCGTGCCGCGCGACCGCATCCACGGCGACACGGCGCTGACCATCCGCACGGAGACGAGCGTCCTGTTCGTCATCCCGTGGGGGCGCCACTGGATCGTGGGCACGACCGACACCGACTGGCACCTGGACAAGGCGCACCCCGCGGCCAGCCGCAAGGACATCGACTACATCCTCGAGCACGTCAACCGGTTCATGTCCACCCCGCTGGGCCACGAGGACGTCGAGGGCGTGTACGCGGGCCTGCGGCCGCTGCTCTCGGGCGAGTCGGAGGACTCCAGCACGCTGAGCCGCGAGCACATCGTCGCGCATCCGGTGCCCGGGCTCGTCGCCGTCGCCGGTGGCAAGTACACGACCTACCGGGTGATGGCCAAGGACGCGATCGACGCCGTCGTCCGCGGGCTGGGCACAGGCGTGCCCGAGTCGATCACCGATCGCGTCGCGCTGCTGGGCGCCGACGGCTACCAGGCCCGGCTGAACGCCAAGGAGGCGATCGCCCGGACCAGCGGCTTGCACGTCGCCCGCGTCGAGCACCTCCTCAACCGCTACGGCGCGCTGATCGACGACCTGCTGGAGCTGATCGCGGTCGAGCCGGCGCTGGGCGAGCCGCTGGCCGGCGCCGAGGACTACCTCGCCGTGGAGGTCCGCTACGCGGTCACCCACGAGGGCGCCCGCCACCTCGAGGACGTGCTCACCCGCCGCACCCGGATCTCGATCGAGACGTGGGACCGTGGGCTGCGGGCGGCCGAGTCGGCGGCGGCCCTGATGGCCGCCCCGCTCGGCTGGGACGAGGAGCAGGCGGCCGACGAGGTCGCCCACTACAAGGCGCGCGTGCAGGCCGAGCGCCAGTCCCAGGAGCAGGACGACGACCTCTCGGCCGACGCCGCCCGCCTCGGTGCGCCCGACATCGCGCCGCCGGTGCAGGCCGCCTCCTGAAGAACACGTCAACAACGTCCCTCGAACGGCGGTGGGGGCGCCATCCAGGGGGTCAGTCGTCCGGGTGAGCGGTCCGGCTGGGATCCAGATCGCGCTGCAGCAGCAGGGCCGCTTCGAGCTCGAAGCGCCGTTGCGCGAGCGGGTGTCCGAGCAGCTCCTCGGCTTGCTTGAGCCGGTATCCGATCGTGTTCGGATGCAGGGACAGGCGGCGCGCGGTGGCCGCCTGGTTCCCGTGCTCGGCGAGGAAGGCGCGCAGCGTTGCGCGCATGCGCTCCATGCCGGGGTCGTCGGCGGCCAGCGTTCCGAGCTCCCGCGCGACGAAGCGACGCGCGCGGGCCGGATCGCCGGCGAGCAGCGAGGCGGCGCTGACGTCGCGGTAGTGGACGACGCGATCCGGACCGGCGGCGTGGCGCAGCGCCCGTTCGGCCTCGCGGTGGCTGTCGCGGAAGCCGTCGCCGCCGTCGCCCGGGTCGCCGAGCCCGAGCGTCAGGCCGTCGGGGCAGCGCAGCGCGCGGGCGTGCGCGTCGAGCTCCGGCGGCGCCACCGTCGCGGGGACCTCCACCCAGGCCCACAGCCGCGCGGTCTGGGCCTGGACGGTGAGCTGCCCGCCCCCGAGGCGAGCGGCGAGCCCGTGGACGGTCCGCGTGGCGGCGAGCAGATCGGCGGGATCCAGCGCGGCCGCGCCCGCGAAGACCAGCGCCACGTGGCGCGCGCCGACCAGGGGGTAGCGCAGCAGCGGGCCGGCGATGCGCGCGTCCGGCCCCGTCCCGCCCAGCACCGCGCACACGAGCTCGGCCCGCTGCTCGGCCGCGCTGCCCGCCTGGCGCTGGAGTTCGACCCGGTATGCGTCGGTGACCGCCGCGGGGACGGCGTCGAAGTAGGCGAACAGGAAGCGGGCCGAGACCTCGTAGAGCTCGGCCAGCACCGCCGGGTCGCTCGCGCGGGTGGTGAACCGCTGCGTCCACTCGCTCCAGAACAGGCGGTGGCCCAGCTCGTAGGCGCGCAGCAGCACCGAGACGTCGGCGCCGCGGCGGGCGAGGTCGCGCGCGTAGAGGACGGCGTCGGCGGGCGCGGGCGGGACCACGAGCTCGCTGCCGTGGCGCAGCGCGGACAGCTTGGTGTCGAGGTTGGCGCGGTTGCTGGCCCGGTAGGAGTCGCCGTCCAGGACGTCGGGGACGTCGCGGGCGATGAGCCGCGAGACGCGGTCGGCGAGCGCGTCGACGCAGCCCGACAGCTCGATCGCCGTCGCGCGGATGATGTTCGCGGCCTCCGCTTGGACGTGGCCGCGCTCCTCGGTGCCCAGCATCGCTCTCCTCGCGCTGTCCGACCGCTCGCGAGTCTACGCGCCCGCCTGTGATCTCTCCACAGACCGCGGCCGCGAGGTTGGCGACCTTCCACGTGGCGCCGCGGTGCGCCGCGCCCGAGGATCGCCGCCATGGACTTCACGGGCAGGACGGCGGTGATCACCGGCGCCGCGGGCGGCATCGGCCGCGCGACCGCGTTGCGCTTCGCCGCGGCCGGCGCAGCGCTGCACCTCGTCGATCGCGACGCGGCGGGACTCGCCGCGACCGCCGAGGCGGTCTCCCAGGCCGGCGGCTTCGCCACGACGACGACCGCCGACGTCACGGGCGCCGACGACGTGCGCGACTACGTGCAGGCCGCGGTCTCGGCCCACGGACACATCGACGCGTTCTTCAACAATGCCGGGATCGAGGGGCCGGTCGCGCCGCTGGCCGAGTACCCCATCGACGGCTTCGACGCCGTCATCGCCGTCAACCTGCGCGGCGTCTTCCTCGGCCTGCGCCACATGCTCCCGGTGATGCTCGAGCAGGGCTCCGGCGCGATCGTCAACACCGGGTCGCTGGCCTCCGAGCGCGGCCTGCCCGGCACCGGCGCCTACAACGCGACCAAGCACGCGGTGCTCGGCCTCACGCGCACCGCGGCGGCCGAGGTCGGCGGCGCCGGCGTGCGCGTCAACGCGGTCCTGCCGGGGATGATCGACACGCGGATGCTGCGCAACCTCGCCGGCACGATCACCGGCGACCTCGAGGAGGGGCTGCGCTTCCTGGCCGGCGTCGCGCCCGCCGCGCGCACCGGCCTCGCCGACGAGGTCGCCGCCGTCGTCTGCTTCCTGTGCTCCGACGACGCCTCGTTCGTCCAGGGCGTCGGCTGGCCCGTCGACGGCGGAGCGCTCGCGACGATGTCCAACGGCAGCATCCCCGAAGGAGCCTGAGCATGCCCGTCACCGGCGACCTGACCGCCACGATCGAGCGCTTCGGCCTCGCCGACGCCGCCATCAACGAGGACGAGCGGCCCTGGATCGAGCACGAGAAGGCGCCCGACACGTGGTGGCAGCCGGTTCGCTTCGACGTCGCCAACGGCGCCTGGACCTTCATCGTCCACATCCGCACCCCCGGCGCGCTCGGCCGCCACCAGCACCACGGCGAGGTCTTCGCCTACGTGATGGAGGGCAGCTGGCGCTACGAGGAGTACGACTGGGTGGCCCGTGCCGGGGCGATCGTGCACGAGGCGCCGGGTGCGATCCACACGCTGCGCAGCGACCACCCCGACGGCATGAAGACGCTGTTCGTCGTCAACGGCGCGATGGACTTCTTCGACGAGGACGACAACCGCATCGACCAGGAGACGGTGTTCTACTTCGTGGAGCAGTACGTCAAGCACTGCGAGGCCAACGGGCTGGAGATCGACCAGCGGCTGTTCTACTAGCGCCGCTGAGGCCCGTGGGAGACCCCCTGGCGGTCGGCTGGGAGCGCGTTCGCCGACCGCCTCACGGGGTAGGCGTACCGGGGATCGAAGGTTCACCACCACTACCGGGAGCCGCGTCATGAGCACCACGCTGAGCCAGGACCATCACCCCACGCTGCGCCACGAGGAGCGTGAGGCCATCGGCGCCGAGCTGCAGGAGGTCCTCGTCGTCCTGACCGACCTCGCCCTGCAGGGCAAGCAGGCGCACTGGAACCTCGTCGGCCCGAACTTCCGCGCTCTGCACCTGTTCCTCGACGAGCTCGTCGACGCCTGGCGCCTGAACGCCGACGAGGTCGCCGAGCGTGCCGTCGCGCTCGGCCACGCCCCGGACGGACGCCCCGCCACCGTTGCCGCCCGTACGCCGCTGACCGCGCTGCCCACGGGCCCGATCACCGACCACGCGGTCATCGACGCGTTCACCGCGCTGCTGACCGACTCCATCGGCGCGATCCGCGACCGCATGGACCGCCTCGAGGACGTCGACCCCGTGACCGCCGATGTCCTGCACGGCGTCGTCCAGGGCCTCGAGGAGAACCTCTGGATGATCCGCGTGCAGGCCGCCCACTAGCGAGCGGACCACCGAGCCGCGGCCCGGTGCAACCCCGAGGCCAGGCGCAGCTGCTGCGCGCTGGGGTCCATGCCGTGCATGGACCCCAGGCGTGCGATCAGCGTGCCTCTCGCCGCTACCTGCCCGAGCCGGTCGCCTTGGCGGCCTGGCAGATGTCGGCGGAGGCCAGGTTGGTCGCCCGCGCGCTCGCGC
>JAOPZL010000388.1 GCA_025964175.1 Solirubrobacterales bacterium | reverse complement strand
GTCGCCGACCTGCGAGGCGCGGGCGGCGAGGCGCAGCGCGGCCGCGGCATCGCCCGATCCGCCGCCCATGCCGGCCATGACGGGGACGCGCTTGGTGATCTCCAGCCGCTGCGGCGGCGCCTCCCATCCGGTGGCGGCGCGGAAGCCGGCCAGTGCGCCTGCGGCCAGGTTGGGTCCCTCGACGCCCGCGCAGACGACCTCGTCGGCGGCGCCCTCCGCCGGCGCCAGGACCAGGTCGTCGGCCAGCGTCAGCGACTGCATGACCGAGACGAGCTCGTGGCGGCCGTCCGCCGGCCGCGTCGGGCCGATGAAGAGGCAGAGGTTGATCTTGCCCGGCGCGCGCTCACGCATCGGCGGGTCCTTGCACCGGGCCGGCCTCGATCCGCTCGTACAGGGCGCGGAAGTCGGCGGGCGTGAGGCGCTCGGCGCGAGCGTCGGCGGGGAAGCCCAGCTCCTCCAGCGCGGTACGGGCGCGGTCGCGGATCGACGGATCGGCGTTGGCGGCCAGCGAGAGCGAGCGGGGCAGCGCCTTGCGCCGGTGGGCGAACGCGTGCTGGACGAGCGCCCGCAGCGCGGCCGGGGCGGCGGGACCGGTGCGGTGCAGGACGACGAGCACCGAGTCGACGTTGGGGACCGGGTGGAAGACGTTGCGCGAGACGCCGCGCAGGACGCGCACGTCGCACGCCAGCTGCCCGATGACGCTGGGGATGCCGTAGCTGCCGGCACCCGGCTTGGCCGCGAGGCGCTCCCCCACCTCCTTCTGCACCATCGCCACCCAGGTCGTCACGTCGTCGAGCTCCTCGATGGTCCGCAGGATGGCGGATGCGGCGATCCCGTACGGCAGGTTCGCCACGACCTTCGTGGGCGCCGGGGTCAGCGACCGCAGGTCGAGCGCCAGCGCGTCGGCGAAGTGCAGCGTCGTGTTGGGGTGGGACGCGAGCGCGTCGCGCAGCGGCTCCTGCAGGGTGCGGTCGACCTCGACGACGTGCACGTGGGCGCAGCGCTCCGCCAGGAACTCCGAGAGCACGCCCAGGCCGCCGCCGATCTCCAGGCAGACGTCGTCGGGGCCCAGCTCGGCGGCCCGCTCGATGACGCCCAGGATGTTGGAGTCGACGAGGAAGTTCTGGCCCAGCTCCCGGTTGGGCCGGATGCCGAACTGCTTGAGCCGGCGCAGCGACGGCTGCTGGGGCAGATCGGGCGGCTCCACGACCGTCACCAGCCGAACACCCGGGCGGCGGTCCGGCTGACATCCCGATCGAGCTCGTCGAGCGACACGCCGCGTCGCTGCGCGACGAAGCGCGCGGTGTGCGTGACGTAGGCGGGCTGGTTGCGGTGCTTGCGCATGGGCTGGGGCGTCAGGTAGGGCGCGTCCGTCTCGACCAGCAGCCGCTCGGCCGGCACGCGCGCGGCCGCGGCGGCGAGCGCCTCGTTCTCGGGGTAGGTGACGTTGCCGGCGAAGGAGACGATCCAGTCACGGTCCAGGACCTCGTCGAGGTGCTCGGGCATCGAGAAGCAGTGCAGGATCACCGTGACGCCGTCGGCGTGGTCGCGCAGCATCTTCAGCGTCGGCTCCTCGGCCGCACGCGTGTGGATGATCAGCGGCTTGCCGGTCTCGGCGGCGAGCGCGATCTGTCCCTCGAAGGCACGCTCCTGGTCCGCCCGCGGGGCGCTGTCGCGGTAGAAGTCCAGCCCGGTCTCGCCGATGGCCACGCAGCGGTCGTGCGCGGCCAGCACCCGCAGCTGCGCCAGGTCGCCGGGATCGAAGCCGGTGGCGGAGTTCGGGTGACGGCCGATCGCGGCGTAGACCGGCGGGAAGGTCTCGGCCGCGAGCAGCGCGCTGCGGCACGACTCCAGGTCCATGCCGACGGTCACGAGGTGGTCGACCCCCGCCTCGGCCGCCGCGGCCACGAGCTCCTCGTTGGGCGGCTCGCAGCTGTCGAGGTGGGTGTGGGAGTCGATCATCGCTTCGGGAAGAGCGGCTCCAGCGGTTGCACCGAGATCGGGGCCGACGTGCAGCGCACGTCCTCCCACGCCGTCTCGGGGCGACCGAGCGCGGCGAGGAGCTTCTCGGTGGCGGCGGGCAGATACGGCGTGAGCAGCACGGTGATGACGCGGATGCCCTCGTGCAGGGTGGCCAGGACGCGGTCCAGGTCGGCGGCGCGCTCCGGGTCCTTCGCGAGCTTCCAGGGCGCCTGCTCCTCGACGTAGCGGTTGAGCCGCCGGATCCGCTTCCAGATCTCCTCGAGCGCGGGCGTCAGCTCGGCGCCGTCGAGATGCCCGGCCACGATCTCGGGCAGCTCCTCGAACTCGGCGATCAGCTCCGCGTCCAGCTCGGTGGCTCCCAGCTCGCCGTCGCGATAGCGCACGATCATGGCGATCGTGCGGCTGGCGAGGTTGCCATAGTCGTTGGCCAGCTCGGTCTCGTAGCGCGTCAGGAAGCCGCCCTCGGAGACCGGGCCGTCATGCCCGAAGTTGACCTCGCGCAGCAGGTAGAAGCGCAGCGCGTCGGAGCCGAAGTCCTCGATGACCTTGAACGGGTCGATGACGTTGCCCCGAGACTTGCTCATCTTCTCCAGCTCGTCGCCGGGGTTGGTCGGCGGAGCGAGCAGGAAGCCGTGGACGAAGACGTGCCGCGGCACCTCCAGGCCGGCCGCCATCAGCAGCGCGGGCCAGTAGATCGTGTGGAACTTGAGGATGTCCTTGCCGATCAGGTGGTACGTCGCCGGCCAGAACTCCTGCGTCAGGTCCTGCTGCTTGCCGCGGGCGAAGCCCAGCGCGGTGACGTAGTTCAGCAGCGCGTCGAACCACACGTAGAAGACCTGCGAGCGGTCCCACGGCACCTCGACCCCCCAGCGCAGCTTGGGCCGGGTGAGGCTGACGTCCTGCAGGCCGCCGGCCAGGAACGAGCGCGCCTCGTTGAAGCGATGGCGCGGCTTCACGAAGTCGGGGTTCTCGTCGAACAGCTTCTCCAGCTCGCCCTGGAAGGCCGACAGCTGGAAGAAGTAGTTCTCCTCGCGCTCCCGGATCAGCGGGATCTTGTGGATCGGGCAGGTGTGGTCGGGACCGATCTCCGCGTCGGTCTTGAAGTCCGCGCAGCGAGGGCAGAACCAGCCCTCGTAGGTGCCTTCGTACACGTAGCCGTTCTCGCGGACGCGCACCAGGATCTCCTGCACGCGCCGGACATGCTCCGGATCGGTGGTGCGGATGAAGAAGTCGTTGCTGACGTCCAGCAGCGGCATCAGGTCGCGGAAGCGCTGGGAGTTGCGGTCGGCGAGCTCCAGGGGCGAGACCCCCTGCTCCTCGGCGGCGATGGCGACGGGCTCGCCGTGCTCGTCGGTGCCGGTGAGGAAGAAGACGTCCTCCCCGCGCTGACGGTGGTGGCGCGCCAGCACGTCGGCGGCGATGGAGGTGTACGCGTGCCCGAGGTGCGGGGCCGCGTTCACGTAGTAGATCGGGGTGGTGACGTAGAACGACACGGCGCTGAGGCTAGATGGTTGATTCCGCACGGGGAGTCGCGATGCGACGAGCGCAGGCGCGGCGCCCGTGAGCACGCAGACCGGATGCGGGCAGGGCGACCGCCACGAGCGCCAGGCCGCACCAGGCTGCCAGGGGCAGGTGCGCCGGCTCGCCGGCCGCCGATGTCAGCGGATGCCGGGCCGGGGCGACGCGGACCGCGACGGGCGCCGGAGCGCCACC
>JAOPZL010000374.1 GCA_025964175.1 Solirubrobacterales bacterium | reverse complement strand
TGTGGCGGCTGCCGTGGGGCCGGGCGGCGGAGTGGTCGCAGGCGGTGGCCGACGAGCGCTGGCTGACGATCGTCGGGTGGGACGCCGACACCCATGACTGGCGCGGAGACGACGCCGCGACGATGCTCAACGCGGTCACCCCGCACCTGGCCGACGGCGCGGTGGTCCTGGCTCACGACGGCCTGGGCCCCGGAGCGACCCGCGACGGCTGCGACCAGACGATGGCGCTGATCGCGCCCCTGGTGGCCGCGGCGCGAGAGCGAGGCCTGCGCTGCGCACCGATGAGCGAGAACCCGGCGGCCCTGGCCACGGCGCGCGCCGCCGCCACGACGTCCTCACCTCAACGCGATCGAGCGGCTCGAGGTGCACGCGTCCCCCGCCCTGTGCGACGCTGATCGCCGTGCTCGGGGAACCGGGCGCGATCGGGCTGGAGCCGTGGTTCGCCCGCGACGACCTCGTCATCCCCTGCACGTGACGAGCAGGACCGCAGCGGACCGTGCCTGGAGCTCGGCATGGCCTCGACGAGGCACTGCTGGAACGCCGTCGGGTTCGCGCCGCCGGCCGCTTCGCCGCCGTCCTCGCGCGCGACCCCGGCGCCGGCCACCACCGCTTCGCCGGGACGTCGATGTCGTTGACGGCGGACGCATACGTCACCATTGGGGGCATGGAGCCGCTGGTCGCCCTCGAGGACGAAGCGCTCGAGCGGCGCCTCTCGGAGGCGGGGATCCCGATCGAGCGTCCCGCCGGCGTGCGCGTGCGCACCGCTCCGCGCCTGTCCGGCCGCGCGCCTCGCGGTCTGGCCCGCGACCTCGCGCTGGACCGCTGGCTGGCCCAGCGCACCTACGACGGCGCCGACTACACGCTCGACCGCCTCCTCGCCGCACGGCAGGCCTCGGGCGAGACGGTCAGCGTGATCCTGCCGGCGAAGGAGTGCGTGGCGACCCTGCCCGCGATCCTCGGCCACGTGATCGAGCTGCGCGACGCCGGCGTGGTCGACGAGATCCTCGTCGTCGACGCGGGCTCGCGCGACGGCACCGCCGCGGCCGCGCAGGTGCTCGGCGTCGCGGTCGCCCAGGAGGACGAGCTGCTGCCGCGCTTCGGCCCGGCTCGCGGCAAGGGCGACGCGATGTGGCGGGGGCTGTCGGCCACGACCGGCGATCTGGTCGTCTTCCTGGACGCCGACTCCGAGGGCGTCCAGGCCGGCTTCGTGCGCGGCATCCTCGGGCCGCTGATCTGCCATCCCGAGCTGGCGCTGGTCAAGGGCGCGTTCGCCCGGCCGTTCCGCCCCACCGACGGCGGCGCGGAGATCGCCGAGGGCGGCGGCCGCGTGACCGAGCTGATGGCCCGCCCGCTCCTCAACCTCCACGTCCCCGAGCTCGCGGGCTTCGAGCAGCCTCTGGCCGGCGAGATCGCCGCGCGGCGCTCTCTGCTGGAGCAGCTCTCGTTCCCCGTCGGCTACGGCATCGAGATCGCCATGCTCATCGACGCCCTCAACCTCGTGGGCATCGACGCGCTCGCCCAGGTCCGGCTGGGCACGCGCCGCAACCGCCACCAGTCGCTGCGCGACCTCGGCGCGATGGCGTACGCGGTGATGGTCGCCGCCGAGCGGCGCCTGGACCGCGAGCCGGTCCCCGGCCCCTACGTGCAGCCGGCCACGGCGCCCGGCGGGACGATGACGGCCGACACGGTCGCCGTCGCCGTCGACGAGCGCCCGCCGCTGGTCGCCCTGGGCTCGCTGGGTGCCGCGGGCGCGTCGGCCACGCTCACGGACGCGCCGGCCCGCAGAAGCGCATCGCGCTGAGCGGCTAGAGCTCCTCCACGGCGTTCAGGCCCGCAGGCGTTGCGCGCACCGCGTACCGCGGGCGCCGACGCGAGCGGCGCTACCGCCGCTTGCGGCGCCTGCGTGCGGCGTTCGTGCGCGGCACGGGAGCCGGCTCGGCCCCGCCCTCGTCGATGGCCCCACGGTCGACGGCGTCCTCGAAGACGTCGTCGTGGCCGGCCTTCTTGGCCTTCTGCGCGGCCATGCGCTGCTCGCGCACCTCGGCCGAGCTCGGCCACGGCTCCGCCTTGCCGCTCAGCCAGGCCCGCGGCGTGCCGTTGGGCCACTGCGCGAGGAAGAGCGGGACGAGCGCGACGAGCCAGAAGGACTGCACGATGGGCAGCGACACCAGCGGGATCACGAACAGCGCGCCGACGAGGCAGCCGAGGATCCCCATGAAGCGGGTCAGCAGGCCGGCCCGCATCGCGTTGATGCAGACGAGGACGAAGGCGAGGCCCAGGGACAGCCGCCCGACGTAGGCCAGGATCAGGCTGAGCTCGATCGGCGTCCCCGAGAGCGCTGTGTCGACCGCGTCCCGCGTCCGGCTCGCACCATCGATGTAGTTCTTGGCGCCGATCCCCTGGAACAGGGACAGGAGCAGCGAGAAGAGGCCGAAGGTGACCGATCCGACGACGATCACCCAGCGGGCGAAGGCGGGCACCTCGGGGCGACGTGCCATCGTCGCGCGCATGAGGAACCAGAGGGCGTAACCGCTCGCGAGGGCGCCGACGGCGGTCAGGACGCCGGCGATGACGAGCTGCCCGAAGTGATCGGCCAGGAACTGCGCGAAGGCGGTCCGCGGGCTCGGGCTCACGTCGACCTGGCCGTCGAGGGCCGGGGTCATCGCCTGGATGACGCCGACGTTGGGCGCGTCGCCCAGGAAGACGACCTGATAGAGGCCACCGGCCAGCGTCAGGATCCCGGCCACGGCGGCGGCGATCGCGGCGGGGCGGCGGTGCTCCTGCTCCCAGGAGAGCGTCTCCGCCGGATCCGCGGGCGGGGCGAGATCGGCGATCTTCCTCGTGCGAGCCATCAGCGCGGAAGGGTGCGGGCGGCGCCGAGAGGGCGGATGGCGGGGAGCGGCTCGTCGTCGGAGCGGTCGACCACGCGCGAGACGCGGTCCCCGACCAGGAGCAGGAGGTCGAGCGCGGGTGCGGCGATGCGCAGGACCTGCTCGAGACGATGTGCGGCGGCGAGCTGCGAGACGGTCGGCGGGGCCATGTGGCAGCGCAGTCTAGGCGTCCGCATCCCGATGTGGACGTGAGAGGTCGTCTGATCGTCTCCGGGCGCAAGCGCGACGCCCGTTCCCGGTCTCCCGGGAGGGTCCCGGCCCCCGGGGAACGGCGGTCGGACAATCGCCGCGGGAGACGGATCGCGCGGCGCGCCCTCGCGGCGTGTCGCGGGCTAGAGGAGGGCGCGGACGGCGACGGCGGGATCGTCGGCCGGCGACCGCAGCGCGTCGGGCAGCAGACGGGCCAGGGCATCGGCGGCCGCCGTCACGTGGGGCGGGGCCGCCGGCGTCGTGAGGATCGCGACGGGTGCGTGGACCGTCGACAGCACGCGCCGGGTCAGCTCGAGGGTGGCCTGGCCGGCGAAGTCGGCGAAGAACGCGCGTTGGGCCGTGGGCGCCGGCGGCGGGGCGGCGGGATCGGGGTGGTGGTGCCCACGCGACGCCCGCCATGCCTCCTCGGCCGCGTCGACGCCGCGCTCGCGCAGGTCCGCCTCCAGCGCCGAGCGCTCGTCGGCCAGCGCGTCGGTCGCCTCCAGCACGAGCGGGAACGCGGCCGGGTCGACGAGCACCGCGGCGCGCACCGCGCCCGGGTGGCGCAGCAGCAGGTCGAGGATCACGAGCGCGCCGAGATCGGCGCCCAGCGCGACGGCGCCCAGCGCGTCGCGGGCCGTCAGGAGGTGAAGCGCGTCCTCGGCCTGCTCGGCGACCGTCGTCGCGTCGTAGGGCTCCGGTGCCCCGCTGTCGCCGTACCCGCGGCGGTCGTAGGCGATGACCCGCGCGGAGCTCGACAGCGCGCTCGCGAGCGGCCCCCACGCCGCGTGGTCCTCGCCCATCCCGTGGACGAGCAGGACGGCCGGCCCCGAGCCGCTCTCCTGGTAGGCGAGCCGCACCCCGGCGCCTTCGACGAACTCCATGAGGGGAGCTTAAGAGTCCGGACCTACACTGACCCCATGGGTGGATTCGAGAATCTCTTCGGTGACCCCGACGAGCTGCAGCGGAAGATGGCGGAGTTCGCCGAGTCGATGCAGCGTCAGCAGGGCCTGGCCTGGGCGGACAACGCCATCGGCCTCGCCGTGCAGATGACCGTCGCGGCCATCAACCGTGTCAACGTGCAGGGCAACGCCGACGAGCAGGCGCAGCAGATCCGCTCGCTCATGGCGACCGTCTTCCCAGAAGCGGTCACGCTCGTGCGCGAGGCACGCGCGGGCCTGCAGTAGCGGGCTCGGGTGACGCGGCGGCCCCGGCCGCCGCATTCGCCGCCGCCTCCTCGGCGGCGCGATGCTCCTTGCCCGCCCGGATGACGGCCTTGAAGGACCGGAACCGGAAGATGAAGAACAGGGCGGCGAAGCCGACGGCGAGACTGAAGGTCGCGATCGCGATCTGCTGCCCGACCGAGTAGGCCGCCACCGTCGACCCCGCCGCGGTTCCGGTTCCGGCGAAGACCTTGATGAGCAGCGCCTGCTGCACTCCGGCACCGCCCGGGGTGAACGGCATCAGCGAGGCGATCGCGTTGATCCCGAGCACGAGCAGCACGTTGCGCACCGAGCCGCCGACGCCGAATGCGTCGAGCAGCAGCCAGAACGCGGCGCAGCGAAAGAGCCAGCCGCCGAACTGGACCAGCCACACCTCGCGGAAGTAGCGCCGGCGGTCGAAGAGGATCGTCACCCCCTGCTTGACCCGCGCCCAGAACGCCTTCACGCGCCGTGACAGCAGCGCGAAGGCGACGAGCGCCAGGATCGCCAGCGCGGTGATCAGGAAGAGCATGAACTGCGGGTGCGACGCGGCGAACGAGAGGTCGAACGCGTTGAGGCTGGAGAAGTCCGGCGGCTTGGGGAAGACGCCCTGGGTGAACGCGAAGACGAGGATCGGCACCGCCATCGTCAGGTCGAAGACCGCTTCGACGAACAGCGACGAGGTGATCGCCGGGTAGGTCGAGTTCGGGATGGAGGTCTTGACCAGGAACAGCTTCATGACGTCGCCGCCGCGCGCGCCGCCGGCCTGTTCGTGATCGGCGTCCCGGGCCTGGAGGGCGTCGACCTCTCGGCGGCGGACCTGATCGTCCCCTCGCTGCGCGACGCCGCCGTCCGCGACGCCGTCGGCCTGCGGTTGGCCGCGT
>JAOPZL010000371.1 GCA_025964175.1 Solirubrobacterales bacterium | reverse complement strand
GCCGTCCTCCACGTGGCCGCGGATCGAGGTGACCTCGAACCAGTCGACGCCGCGCAGGGTGCTGGAGGCTCGGGCGACGCCGGACTTGATGGCGTCGGCGACGGACTCCGTCGACGTGCCGGCGATCTCGACGATCTTGTAGGTATCGGACATGGGATCACCCTTCCCCGCCCGCACCCGCGCCACACCGTGGGTTACACCGATCGGCGGGCCCGGCACCTGGCGCCGGGGCCCACCGTTGTCTGATTCCCCGGGAGGGTCGGGGATCAGCCGGTCGCGTAGCGGTACGCGAAGTCCAACGTGATCGTCGTGCGCGGCTTCCCGCCGCGGTACGTGCACTTCCAGGTCACCTTGCCGCCCGTGATCGACGGGGTGCACGCGTAGCCGTTGACCGTCTCGGGCCGCTCGGCTCCCTCGCCCGCGAGCCGGCGGACGACCCTGCCGACCTGAGGGCACGTCGCCTTGCGCGCCGCGCTCGACCGCGCGTCGGACAGGTTCACGCCGACGACGACGGTGCCGCCGACGACGTTCGCGACCTTCAGCGGGCAGACGCCGGACGCCTGGTGCTCGGTGGGTGCGGCGCTCGCGGCCGAGGGGAGGGCGGCGGCGACGGCGACCGCGGCGGCCGTGGCGATGAGGACGGAGCGCGACATGCTGAGCCCATCGGCGCCCGCGCGCGGGAGCTTGAGCGTGAGCGCCGCGTCGAACGCGACGGCGCGGCGGGCCTCCTCGTGCGCTCGTCCGGCCGTTGGCGACCTCTGCCCGATTCCCAATCTGGGCTTTAGGTTCGCGGCGTAGCGTCGCTCCTACCCGGCCGCCGATCCTCCTGAGCAGCGACCGGGCGTGTGGAGCAGAGCAACCCTCGGTCTTTCCTCCAGAGCACCGAGGACCCCGGCGAAGCGCCCCGGCCAGGACGGCCGGGGCGCTCGTCGTTGCGGCTCACGGTACCGGCCGCCCGCCGCCGATCCGCCGGTTCGATCGGGGTGCGCGACGCTCCGGAACGCCCCCTTCGGGGTAGCTTGCCGGACATGCCGACCGATCCCCGTCCCGTTTCCCTGTTCCAGATCGTCAAACGTACGGCCGAGGTCGTCGATCCAGAGGACATCGACGCGGACGTTGCCGACTTCCAGGAGCTCTTCGAGGACGACGACGAGCCCATTCGCGCGGTCGGCGAGGACACGCTGGACGAGCGCCTCGAGGAGGCCGTCCGCCGCATCGATCCGGAGGGGGACCTGCCCCAGATCGCGATGGCCGCCGCGATCGTCCGCTACCTCGCCCACAAGCCCGGCGAGGTGGGCGACGACCGCGACCACCTCCTGCGCCTCGCCGCGCGCGCCGAGTTCCACGGGGATCCGCCGCCGGCCGTCGCCGAATGGCTCGTCGACCAGGGGATCTCGCTCTAGGCGGGGTCAGGACGGCAGCGACGAGCCGGCGAAGGCGAAGAACCAGACGCCGAAGGCGGCCAGCGCGATCGACACCGAGATGATCATCACGATGTCGAGGACAGTCGCCTGGTGGCCGGAGTCGCGCTCGCCGCGCAACGACTTGCGCCACGGCGGCGTGACGCGGACCGTCGACGAGCGGCCGGTGACGGCGGAGTAGGCCCGGTTCAGCGTCGACAGCAGCTTCCCGACGACGACCATCGTCACCGGGATGCCGACGAGGACGAGCACGTAGGGGCCGAGCGAGGGCTGGGAGCCCTGCGACAGCTTCGAGCCGAGCCACAGCCAGAGGATCGGCACGACGAGCCACATCGCGATCGAGCCGATCGCCATGAGCACGATGAGCAGCAGTGCCGCCGGGGTCGCGATGATCGTCCTGACCATATGGTCAGGAGAATGGTAGATCGCCGGCGCGGTCTGCGCCAGTCGCTGCGAGCTACCAGTCCTGGGCGACGGCGCAGACGGGGCAGCTCACCGACGCGGAGACCGGCGCCGAGAACACCATGCCGCAGCAGCAGGTGTAGACGGCGTTGTCCTCCGGGCCGCCCGCGTCGCGGGCGCGCGCCTCGGGGGCCCACGCAGGAGGCGAGACGACGACCTCGGGGCGGTCGACGGGCTGGTGGCCGCGCCGGCGGCCGGCCGGGCGCAGGCGCGTGAGGGTCAGGGGGATCCGGTTGGTCATGGGCTCGATTGGTGCTACACAACGCCTGACGGCGCCTCTGGTTTCGCCCTTGCCATCGGAATCCCTGGGTCCGACCTCGAGAGCTGGCGTCGACCGACGGCCCGGGCGCCTACACTTCTGTCGTGATGGACCCAGCACGCAAGCGCAGCATTCGCCTCGTCGTGGCCCTCACCGCGGCTCTGCTCCTCGCCGGTGGCCTCGTGTACACCAGCTTCAGCGCCGGCAATCCGGCCCGGAGCCCGAGCGAGCTCATCGCGGCCACGGATCCGGGGAAGACGTACAAGCTCACCGGCAAGGTCGTCAACGGCTCGATCACGCGCGAGGGGCACACCATCAACTTCCGCGTGCGCGACCGCACCGGCACCGCCTCGATCCCGGTCACCTACACCGGCGCGGTGCCCGACCCGTTCCGCGACGGTCGTGAGGTCATCGTGACCGTGAGCCGCAAGTCCGGTGACGTCTACGCCGGGGCGCGCGACTCGCTCATCACGAAGTGCCCGTCGAAGTTCACCGCCGAGAAAACCGGCGCGAGCCCGACCTGAGTCGCTGACTCATGGAGATCGTCGGCCGTGCCGCGTTGTTCCTCGCCCTCGCGGTGTGCCTCTACGGCATCGCGGCGTCCATCTACGGCGGGGTCAGCAAGCGGCGTGAGTGGGTGGACTCTGGGCGGCGCTCGGTCTACGCGCTCGCCATCGTCCTGACGGTCGCCTTCGCGATCGTCGAGGTCGCGTTCCTGACCTCGAGCTTCAAGTACAACGTCGTCGCGGGCCACTCGTCGACGACCACGCCGACCTTCTACAAGGCCTCCGCGATGTGGTCCTCGCAGGAGGGCTCGATGCTCCTGTGGGTCTGGCTGCTGTCGCTGTGGTCGAGCCTGGTGACGTTCCTGACGCGCAAGCGGATGCGCGACGTCCTCCCGTGGGCGACGGCGGCGCTGCTCGGCTACGGCCTCTTCTTCACCGGCCTGCTCGTCTTCTTCGTCCACCCGTTCGCGACGACCGCGATCGTGCCCGCCGACGGCGCCGGGCTGAACCCGCTGCTGCGCTACCCGGCGATGATGATCCACCCCCCGATGCTGTACTCGGGGTACACGCTCTTCTCGATCCCCTTCGCCTTCGCCGTCGGCGCGCTGATCGCCGGCCGCGTGGACGCCGAGTGGATCCGCTCGACGCGTCGCTTCGCGCTCGCCGCCTGGCTGATGCTCGGCTGCGGGATCCTGCTCGGCGCCCGCTGGTCCTACTCCGAGCTGGGCTGGGGCGGCTACTGGGCCTGGGACGCGGTCGAGAACGCGTCGCTGATGCCGTGGCTGACCGGCACCGCGTTCCTGCACTCCGTGATGATCCAGGAGAGGCGCGGGATGCTGAAGATCTGGAACGTGTCGCTCGTCCTGCTCACCGGGATCCTCTGCATCCTCGGCACGTTCCTCGTCCGCAGCGGCATCCTCGACTCGATCCACGCGTTCGGCGGCTCCACGCTCGGCGTCCCGTTCGTGGTGATGCTCGGGGCGATGGGCATCGCGTCGGTCGGCCTGGTCGTGTGGCGCCGCGGGATGCTGAAGTCCGAGCACCGCCTGGACTCGCTGCTCTCGCGCGAGTCGATCTTCCTGGGCAACAACATCGTCCTCGTCGGCCTCTGCTTCGTCGTCTTCTGGGGGACGTTCTTCCCGCTGATCTCCGAGGCGTTCACCGGCGACGAGACGTCGGTCGGCCCGCCGTGGTTCTCGCGCTACACCGTGCCGCTGGCCCTCGTCCTCGTGCTGCTGTCGGGCATCGGCCCGCTTGTGGCCTGGCGGCGCAACACGGCCTCCAACCTGCGCCGCACGTTCGCGATCCCCGTCGCCTGCGGCGTGATCACGCTGATCGCGCTGCTGCCCGTCAACGGCGTCCCGCAGAAGCCGCTGGCGCTGGCGATGTTCGCGCTCGGCGCGTTCGTCGCGGGCACGGTCGGCCAGGAGCTGTTCCGCGGGGTACGCGCCCGGCGCGTGACGACCGGCGAGGCCTACCCGCTCGCCGCCGTGTCGCTGGTGCGCCGCAACCGCCGGCGCTACGGCGGGTACCTGGTGCATCTCGGCATCACCGTGCTGTTCGTCGGCGTCGCCGCCTCCTCGGCCTTCCAGCACGCCCACGACGTGCGCATGAACGTCGGCGAGACCGCGCACGTCGGCGGCTACGACGTCAAGTACCTGCGCGCCACCGGGACGATCGCCAAGGACCCCAGCGGCACCGGCGCGCTGATGGACCTCGGGGCGGTGCTCGACGTCTCCAAGAACGGCAAGCACATCGCGACGCTGCGCCCGTCGCGCGGCTACTACCCGTCCGACGACACCTCGCAGGGCACGCTGATGAGCCTGATCAACGGCGAGCCGACGAGCGAGGTGGCGATGAAGTCCGGGCCGCTGCGCGACTTCTGGACCGCGGTCTCGCCCGACTTCGCCAAGCTCCAGCCGATCATCGAGCAGGGCAACAAGGTCGTCCCGCAGGGCAACATCGACGCGGCCGTGCTCGTGCTGGCGGCGATCTCGCAGAACTACCAGAACCACCCGCCCGCGGCGACGTTCCGGATCATCTCCTCGCCGCTGGTCATGTGGATCTGGCTCGGCGGCCTCATCACCATCTCCGGCGCGCTCATCGCCCTGTGGCCGGCACCGGACGCGGCCCGTCGCCGGGCGACCGCGGGCCTCAAGGCCCGCGTCGCGCAGGACCTGGGCCGCGCCTAGGCTCACCGGATGGATGTGCTTGCGCCCCTGGCGATCTTCGCCCTGCTGCTGATCGCCGTCCTGGTCGTGGTCGGGCCGCTGCGCCGTGGCGCCGCGTCGCAGGCCGTGGCCCGCGATGACAGCGACCGCGACGACTTCCAGGCGCGCCGCGACGCGAAGTACCGCGAGATCCGCGATGCCGAGCTCGACTACCAGACCGGCAAGCTGTCCGAGAAGGACTGGCGGGGCCTGGATCGCCAGCTGCGCGGCGAGGCCGCCGAGATCCTGCGCAAGCTCGACGAGCTAGGATGACGCCCACATGGAACTGATCCTGCAAGTCGTCCAGGTCGCGCTGGCCGTCGGCCTGATCTTCCTGGTGCTGATGCACTCAGGGAAGGACGCGGGTCTCTCGGGCGCCTTCGGCGTCGGCAGCGGTCAAGGCAAGCTGGGCGGCGGGTCGCTCGTCGAGCGCAACCTGAACCGTTGGACCGTCGTCCTCGCGGTCCTGTTCACGCTGAACACGATCATCCTCGTCAAGATCCACTAGCGCCTCCACGAGCGCCTGGGGCGCGGTGCACGTGCGCCATGCGGGTGCGCGGCGCTCGCCGGTCGGCGAGCAGCAGCACCACGGCGAGGACCATGAGCGCCAGGCCCACCGAGGCGAAGGTCACGGCGAGCCACATCACGGGCAGCCAGATCGCGGCCAGGGCACTGGCGCCGGCGACGAGCAGGCACACGTACGAGAGCCACGCGAGCGCTCGGGCCCGGATGGCGAGCGTGCGCGCGCTTGCGCCGAGAGCGGGGGAGACGGACAGGGACACAAGCGCTATTGAACCAATGCCAATAGCCGATCTGCAACCCTTGCGTCGTCAGGCGCCCCCGCTGACGGCGAACCCGTCGGCCCGCAGCGCCGGCACGAGGCTGCCGTACGCGTACCGCGTGCCGTAGTACTCGGCCTCGCTGACCAGCCGCCGCACGGCGGTCAGGGCCTGCGTCTGCTCGAGCACGCGCAGCAGCGAGTCGGTGAAGCGGATGTCGCGCAGCGGTCGCGAGACCCGGCCATCCTCGATCAGGAAGGTCCCCTCGCGGGAGACGCCGGTGACGAGCGCCGAGCGCTCGTGCACGGGGTTGAGGTACCACAGGCGCGAGATCAGCAGGCCCCGCTCGATCGGCGCGGCGAGCTCGTTCAGCGAGACCGCGGCGCCCCCGCCCAGCACGAGGTTCGTCGGGACCGCGCCCCACGCCGAGCCGCCCGGCTCCAGCGCGTGGCCGGTCGAGCGGGCATCGCCACCGGCGATCGCCGCCGAGCGCGTGTCGTAGGCGACGGCCCGGGCGACGCCGTCGACGATCAGCGGGAGCTCGACCTTGGGGACGCCCTCCGCGTCGAAGGCACGCTGCAGCGTGCCCGGGAAGCGCGGCGCGTCGGACAGCTGGATGGCCGCAGCGGCGACCGTCGTGCCGAGCCGCCCCACGAGCGCGCCGCGCCCCTCCGTGTGGCTGAGCCCGTTGAAGGCGAGGCCGGCGAGCATGTCGAGGATGGAGCCGACGGCGTCGTGGCTGAGGACGACGGGGTACTCGCCGGGCGGGAGCGCGGCGGGCTCGGTCCGGGCGACGCGGTCGGCGGCCTCGGCGGCGACGAGCGCGCCGTCCAGCGCGTCCACCGCCGTCGCGGTGCGGGCGGCGAAGCCGGCGCGCCCGGCGTCGTCACGGCAGACGACCTTCAGGTAGGCGTCGGTCACGCGGTCCACGACGTCCAGGCCGCGCGTGCTGGCCAGCGCGGTCTCCACGTCACCGGCCGTCCAGATCCCGAACGCCTCCAGCGAGCGCGCGGACGCGGTGGCAAAGACGGCGGCGAGGGCCGAGCCCGCGACGGCCGGGTCGGGCGATCGCCCTGGGAGGCGATCCCCCTGCAGGTATCGCCCTGGGGGAGATACCTGCGGTTCGGGCAGCCCCGGGTATGGCCCATGCTCCGGCCGCGAGCGCGCCGCCGCCTCCGCGGAGCGCCGGGCGCTGCGGGCCGCGCCGCGCAGCGCGTCGGGTTCCAGCGCTGTGCAGACCGCGCCGCCGGTGTGGCCGTCGACGACCGACAGGACGTGGACGGTGACGACGTCGATCGCCGTCGCCTGGGTCGGCACCGAGCGCGCGAAGCGGCTGAACAGCGAGCGCTCGCGGGTCACCGTCACCTGCGCCTCGCCCTGCGTCAGCGCCAGGACCTCGGCGGCCAGCTCGCGCGAGGAGGGAGGCAGCGCGGCGCCGCTCATGACGACGAGGCTCCGACCTCGACGGCCCGGAACCGCGCGGGAGCCGTCCCGTGGGAGACGTGCGCGGACTGGCCGGGCTCGCCCTTGCCGCAGTTCGTCAGCCCGTACAGCCGCCACGCCGGCGCCGAGCAGACCGCGTCCATGGAGGACCAGAAGCGCGGTGCGATGCCCGAGTAGGACGCGTTGCGATACAGCCGCCCGAGCTCGCCGCCGCGGATCTCGTAGGCCACCTCGGTGCCGAACTGGAAGTGGAGCCGGCGGTCGTCGATCGACCACGAGCGGTTGGTCTCCAGGTAGAGGCCTTCACCGGTGTCGGCGAGCAGGTCGGTGAGCGTTCCTGCGGCGCCGGGCTGCAGCGAGACGTTCGTCATGCGCACGATCGGCTGGCGGGCGAAGCCGTCCGCGCGCCCGCAGCCGCCGGAGTGGTCCAGCCCGATCGCCGCGGCCGACGTGCGGTCCGAGAGCGCCGCCTGGACGACCCCGTTCTCGACGAGCAGCAGCCGCTGGCCCGCTACGCCCTCGTCGTCCCAGCCGTAGGAGCCCAGCGCGCCCGGCAGGGTGGCGTCGGCGCTGATCGTCATCTGGTCGGAGCCCAGGCGCAGCGTGCCGAGGTCGCCGGGGCCGATCCAGCTCGTGCCCGCGTAGGCCGCCTCGCCCCCGAGCATGCGATCGAGCTCCAGCGCGTGGCCGACGGACTCGTGGACCTGCAGCGCGAGCTGCTCGGCGCCGATCACGACCGTCGCCGGTCCGCTCGGGCACGGCGGCGCGCTGAGCAGCGCGACCGCGTCCTCGGCGACGCGCGGGGCGTGGCCGGCGAGGTCGAGCGCGAGCACCTGCTCCCAGCCGGCGGCGGCGACCGAGCCGCCGTGGCCGCTGGGGTACGTGCGGACCTGCGCCTCGTCGCCCTCGACGGCGAGCGCCTCGATCCCCCCGCCGCACTCGGTCAGGACCTGCTCGAGCTGGGAGCCGTCGCTGGAGGCGAAGGTCGTCGTGGTGCGGATCGTCTCGCAGGAGGCCTCGCGGCGGACGATGCGCGGATCGGTGGCGAGCGCGGCCTGCGCGGCCATGAGATGGTCGAGCTTGTCCTGCAGCGAGACGGCCAGCGGGTCGATCTCCCACGATGAGGCCCAGCGACCGGTGGCCGGCGGGACCGGCGCGAGCGTGGCCGCCCACGCGCGGCGGCCGGAGGCGGCCCGCGGCTGGGCCTGG
>JAOPZL010000367.1 GCA_025964175.1 Solirubrobacterales bacterium | reverse complement strand
AGAAGTCCGGCGGCTTCGGGAACACGCCCTGGGTGAAGGCGAAGATGAGGATCGGGATGCCGATGGACAGGTCGTAGATCCCCTCGACGAGGAAGGCCGCGCCGATCGCGGGGTAGCTCGAGCTCGGGATGCTCGTGCGGGTGAGGTAGAGCTTCATCACGTCGCCGCCGCGCGCGGGGATGACGTTGTTGAAGCCGTAGGCCGCCATGTACGCGCCCCAGATGCGCCGGAACGCGAAGCGCTCCCCGGGGTAGGCGGCGCGCAGCACGTGGAAGTACGCGCGCGCCCGGATGGTCAGGTAGGTGCCGAAGCAGATCAACCCCAGCAGCAGCGGCAGCCAGTGGATGTGCGCGAGGCTCGAGAAGAAGGACTCGACGCCGTGCCAGAACGAGGAGATGTCGGCGATGGGCACCGCCCTTGAGGGTATTCGCCACAGCGGCCGGGCCGGCTAGGCCAGGACCAGCGCCCAGAGCCAGGGGGCGGGCGCTACGCGGCCAACCGCAGGCCGACGGCGTCGCGGACGGCGGCGTCGCGCAGCGAGGGGACGATCAGGTCCGCCGCCGAGAGGTCGACGCCCTCCAGGCCCGGGACGCCGATCACGAACATGCCGGCGGCGCGCGCGGCGGCGACGCCCGTGGGCGAGTCCTCCAGCGCGACCGAATCAGCGGGGTCGGCGCCCAGCCGGCGGCACGCCTCGACGTACACGTCGGGCGACGGCTTGCCGTGGGGGACGTCCTGCGCGCTGACCACGGCGGCGAACGCCGTGGCGAACCCCGCTCCCTGCAGCGAGAGCGCGACGAGGTCGCGCGGCGAGTTGGACGCCAGGCCGATCGGCGTGCCGGCGGTGCGCAGCGCGGCCACGAGATCGGCCGCCCCGGGCATGGGCGGAGCGGAGCGCTCGATCTCCACGGAGACCAGCTCGCGCAGCTCCTGCTCGAGTCTCTCCCCGGCGCCGGGCATGTTCAGGTGGCGCTCGATCGTCACCCACGCGACGGGGCCGGACTGCCCCAGCAGCTCCCGCTTGTGGTCGAGCGTGAACGTCGACCCGTGGCGGGCGTAGAGGACCTCCTCGGCGCGCGTCCAGGCGGACTCGGTGTCGACGAGCAGGCCGTCGCAGTCGAAGATCACGGCGGCGGGGGGCACCGATCCATCGTAGGACTCGTCCAGACGCGCTCAGGCGCCGGGCGGTCAGTCCGCGCGAGGCGGCAGCTCAGCCCGCGCCGAGCGACCCCAGCAGCTCGTGGGGCCGCGACACCAGCGCGTCCGCCCCCGCGGCGCGCAGCTCGGCCTCGTCCCCGATCCCCCACAGCACGCCGATGCCGGGCAGCCCGTTGGCGTGCGCGGCCTCGATGTCGTGGCGGCGGTCGCCGATCATCACCGGGTGCTGCACGCCCGCCGGCAGCCGCTCGAGCGCGCGGGCCAGCGTGACCGTCTTGGGCTCCTCGTTCACGTCGGCCGGCGTGCCGATCACGGCATCGAAGAACGCACGCAGGTCGACCGCTTCCAGCAGCGGCTCGGCCAGGATCTGGGCCTTCGTCGTGCAGACGACCAGCGGCAGCCCGCCGTCCCGCAGTGCCGCGAGCAGCTCGGGGATCCCGGCGAACACCGGCGTCTCCCCCAGCCCGTGCTCGCGGTAGCGGGCCCGGTAGGCGGTCAGCAGCGAGGCGACGAGCTCGTGCTCGTCCTCGCCGACCAGCTCATGCAGCGTCCCGTGGATCGGCGGCCCGAGGTACCCGACGAGCTCGTCGTGCGTGCGCTCGGCAAGCCCGTGCGCGACGAGCGCCGCGTTGATCGAGCGCACGAACGGCACGCGCGAGTCGACGAGGCACCCGTCGAGGTCGAAGAGAACGGCGTCGGCGGCCGGGATCACCCGCCGATGCCACCCGTGCCCAGCGCGCCGAGCACGAGGTCGTCGTGCTCCTTGGGCTTGACCTTGCGCAGCACGTCGGTGACCACGCCGTTCTCGTCGATGACGAACGTCGTGCGCTCGTTGCCGAAGTAGGTGCGGCCGTACATCGACTTCTCGACCCAGACGCCCCACGCCTCGGCCACCGCGTGGTCCTCGTCGGCCAGCAGCTTGAAGTTCAGCTCCTGCCCGTCATGGAACTTCTTGACCTTCTTCACCGGGTCGGGCGAGATCCCCAGGACGGTGGCGCCACGCGCGTCGTAGTCCTCCTGGTGGTCGCGCACCCCACAGGCCTGGGTGGTGCAGCCCGGCGTGTCGGCGTTGGGGTAGAAGTAGACGACCACGGGGCCGCCGCGCAGCGACGACAGCGAGACGGGTTCGCCGTTGTGGTCGGGGAGGGTGAAGTCGGGGGCGGGCTGGCCGGGTTCGATCATGGCGGATGCGGTCCTCGCGGTCGGGAAGCTGCGGTCCGGACGTTATTCCACGGATCGCGCCGAGGACCGTCGCAGGCGCGTGTTCTGGTGCAGAGTCGCCGCTGATCCGCAGGTTGTCGCGATGACGCCGGTGCCCGGACCGGGGACGCTGGCCGTGCGCTCCGATCCATCGACCTGCCGCGCGACCGGCACCAGCGCGTTCGGCCGCGAGGCGACCGGCGTCAGCGGGTGGAGTGCCCCGCGACGTCGAGCCACTCGGCCCGCGTCGGCGGCGCGGTGACCCCGGCGGCCTCCCGTACCGAGTGTCACCGTCACCCGGGATGGAAATCACGAGCCAGCCGTGATCGGCGGGGATAGGTTCGCGGCATGGCGAACGAGCAGCGTGCAGCGCGCGGGAAGCACGACCATC